>DFEL01000151.1 GCA_002369055.1 Cyanobacteria bacterium UBA3803 | reverse complement strand
AAACAATCACCTGCTGTTAAAGTAAGTGTAGCATTGTCTTTATTTTGCTTTTCGAATGTATCTTTTGCGGTTTTTAATTTTGCTAAACGATTGATATCGCCATGCATATCGTTAGTGTAAAATACGCTTAATTGTGCTTCGCCTTTTTTTACAGTCTTTTGTGGTGTAAAAAAGTTGCCAATTGTTGTCATAAAAACCCTTTATAATTTATGCTTATATAAATATAAAGTACTATTTTACATGATTATTGCTTTAGTTTGTAAATCATGTAAACTAATTTTAAGATGATTTTTTAAATTTATGGTATAATATTCTCAAGGATAAAAAAAGGAGAAATTTTAATGTTAACAGTAAACAAAAAAGAAAGAAAATCTATTCGTTCTGCTTATGGTAAAGCGTTAGTAGAAATTGGTAAAGAAAATAAAAACGTGGTTGTTTTGGATTCTGATTTAGCAGGTTCTACACAAACAAAATTATTTGCGGCAGAATTTCCTGAAAGATTTTTCGATTGCGGTATTGCAGAAGCTGATATGACAACAACCGCAATTGGTCTGTCAACAACAGGAAAAATACCTTTCTTATCAAGTTTTGCTGTTTTTGCAACAGGCAGAAACTATGACCAAGTTAGAAATGGTGCTTGTTATGCAGGATTTAATATAAAAGTTGTAGGAACACACGGTGGTATCACAGTTTGCGAAGACGGTGCAACACACCAATCATTAGAAGATGTATCTTTAATGAGAGGTTTACCGGGAATGCAAGTTTTAGTCCCTTGTGATTGTGCGGAAATGAATGCAGCAGTTAAATATGCGGCTAAACATTACGGCCCTGTTTACATTCGTGTTCCAAGAACAAATGTTCCGGATGTATTTGAAGAAGGTCATCAATTTGACTTAACAAAAGCTGTTGTTTTAAAAGAAGGTAAAGATGTAACTGTTGTTACTAACGGTGAAACAACTGCTGAAGTTATTGAAGCATCTGAAATTCTTGCAAAACAAGGTATTGACGTTGAAATTATACACTTACCTATGGTAAAACCTATTGATGCTGCAACAATTATTAAATCGGCACAAAAAACAAATTTTGTTGTAACGGTTGAAAATCATTCGGTTATAGGTGGTGTTGGTTCAGCAGTTTGTGAAGTTTTATCCGAAAATTATCCTGTTCAAGTTCACAGATTGGGTGTTCAAGATACTTTCGGGCAAACAGGTGATTTTGATAATTTAATGAAACATTACAGATTAAATTCCACAGAATTAGCTGAAGATATTACAAAATTAATGGAAAGAAAATAATGATACAGTTACGTGCAGTAACAAAAAAATATAAAAATAAATATGCACTAAAAAATATTAATCTTGATATTTTTCCCGGAGAATTTGTATTTCTTGTAGGAAAATCAGGTGCAGGTAAATCGACATTGATGAAAATTCTTTATAAAGAAGAAACTCCTTCATCAGGTACAGTTGTAATAGGTGGTATTAACCTTGCAAAATTAACATCTGATAAAGTTCCAAACCTAAGAAGATGTATGGGAATTGTATTTCAAGATTATAAATTATTGCAACAACAAACAGTTTACGACAACGTAGCATACGTTATCAGAACTTTAGGAATGAGCTCGAAAGAAGTTCATGCCAGAGTAACCGGAGCATTAAAGGTTGTAGGACTTATTGATAAAATGAAAGCAAAGCCAACCGAATTATCAGGTGGTGAGCAACAGCGTGTAAGTATTGCACGTGCAATTGTCAACGGGCCTCCACTTTTGATTGCCGACGAGCCTACCGGCAACTTAGATCCTAAAAACTCATTGGAAGTAATGCAAATCCTTGACCAAATTAATCAAAGAGGCATTACGGTTATTGTATCAACCCACGATCAAAATATGGTTGATTATTTTAGAAAACGTGTAATCACGCTTGATAGCGGTGAAGTTATCCGTGATGTTCAGGCAGGTACTTATGAATAATTCAAAAGCACAAAAAATAAAAAAGAAAGTTAAAAATCATATACCTAAAGACTGGTTGACTGAAATAAGAATTGTTTACCGAATGTCTGTTGAAATTTTTAATGACATAAAACGTACAGGTTGGATTAATCTTGCGATTATAACAACAATGGCTGCAATTTTAACTTTATTTGGCTCATTGTTGAGAACTACGTTATCTGTTTCTTCATTTGCACACGAATTGGGTAACGTTTTGGAAATTTCGGTATACCTAAAGTCTAATGCTGATGCAAATATTGTATCTGAAAGAATTAAAGAATTTGACCACGTTGAAAGAGTAAAAATCATTCCAAAAGAACGTTCTTGGGCCGATTTAAAACGTGAACTTGATATTGCAGATATTGATAATCCGCTTCCTGATACATTACACGTAAAAATTGATAAACCTGAAAATACAAATGAAGTGTTTACAAAGATTAAAGCACTATCTGTTGTAGAAGATATGAGTTATGCTCAAGAACTTGCTAAAAAAATTCAATTTTTAAATAAAGTTGTAAACACAACGACCGTATTTGTAGTTATTATCGTTGCAATATTAACAATAACAATTATCAATAATACTATTCAACTGGTTATTCAATCAAGAAAAGATGAAATTGAAATTATGCGATTAATGGGTGTAAGCAATTGGTACATAAGAATACCATTGATTATGCAAGGTGCATTGTATGGTTTTGTAGGAGCGTTAATAGCACTTATACCTGTTGATATAGTACAAGGAATGCTAAACAACATTCACAAATTCTTTTTGATTCCGTCACCTGTTTTTGCGGGAAATATTGTGATAATTTCAATGATTATACTTGGTACTGCATTTGGTGCCAGCGGAAGCTTCTTATCAATAAAAAAACACTTACAGGTATAATTTTAAATGAATGAAGAAACAAAAAAAATTATACAAGATTTAAATGATGTTCCGGCAATGCCTAATATCGTAATAAAGGCACTTAATATAGTTAAAAATCCTAATTCAAGTATAAAAGATTTAGGGAACATAATAAGTTGTGACCAATCTTTAAGTCTTAGAGTTCTTAATATTGTTAATTCTGCATATTACGGCTTTGCACAGCAAATAACGTCCATTCAAAGAGCATTAGCACTTTTAGGAATGAATCGCACAAAAAATATCATTATAGCAGTAGCAATGAAGCCAATGTTTTCGGCAGGAAAAAATAAAAACCTGTGGGAACACGCAATAACAACAGCAGTAGGGTGTGAATATATCTCTGAACATTTGAATATTTCAGACATGGATGAAGCGTTTATGATGGGATTTATGCACGATATTGGCAAAATTATAATAAATTTGCAAGAAGATGAATTACTGGAAAAAGTCAATGAATTTGTAAAAGACGGCTCAAATATAATTGAAGCAGAAGATGCTTTTTTTGGTACAAATCATGCTGAAATAGGTGCAGAACTTGCCAAAAAATGGCAATTGCCGGTTCTTTTAACAAATGTTATAAAATATCATCATAACCCTCTAAAATCAACAGTTCCTGTTGAATGTGCTCTTGTATATCTTGTAAACAAACTTGTACAGCCTCATTATAAACAGGAAAATATAGACGAAAGTTATATTAAATGTTTAAATATAAACATAGACCGCCCTGAAATATTAAGAGAAAGTATCTTAAACAGAGCAGAAATATTAATTAGTGATTTATCAATGTAAAGGACAAATTATGTATTCCGGAACAAATGTTATATTAGTTACAAACAATGAAACAATACTTGGTTTATTAAGTCCCGAGTTAGTACAACTGAGAAATATAGACAGTATTTTAATAAGAAATTATCAAGATACACTTTCTTCTGTTGAAACAGAAAAACCGCAGGCTATAATTATCAATTGTCAGAGCTCAATTGAAGAACCTCTTTGTTTGGATTTAATAAAAAAAATCAGAAAAATATCTTCTGTTCCTATCATATTACTTGTTGAAAACTACAACTCACAATTTATAAGAATTGCAAACAAAGCAGGTATTAGCGATGTTTTATCAATACAATACGGTAATTCTGAGATATTGATGAGAACTATTTGGAGTTTACAAAAAAATGAACTTCGTCAGCAACATAAAAAATATGAAAAACTTTTAACTCAATTAAACGCAATAGATTCAAAAACCGGATTTTATACATCTAAATACAGTTCAAAAGTATTTCAAAACGAAATTGATTACTTAGCAGAAAAACAAATTG
>DFEL01000168.1 GCA_002369055.1 Cyanobacteria bacterium UBA3803 | reverse complement strand
TTGTTTAATTTAAATTTAAATAATAAAAAAATAAGCACTAAGTTAAATAAAACAGTGATAGAAAACAAGTTGAATCAAATAAAAGGCAATATTGATAACCTAACAAAAGATGAAAAAAAGAGAAGAAGAGAGAACATAAAAACATCAATTAAGGGTCTTATAAAAAAATTGAAAATAGAAAAACTTGGAATAAAAATTTTGTTGGATACTGAAGATCCTACATTAACCTCTTGTTTAATAGGAGGTTTGTATATTACAATTCCTAATATCATAAAACACAATTTTGTTAATTTTAGCGAAGAAAACTATAGCTTAGATATTACTCCTCTTTATAAATTTACAAATTATTTTTATATTAGTTTAAATTGTATATTTAGTATAAAAATAGTACATATTATCAATATGTTAATAGAAAATTTATATAGAAAGGGGCAAAAAAGAAAGTATGAAAGATCACCCAATAGAAGGACTAATGCTAACTGCAATGGAAAGCATAAGAAGTATGATAGATGTAAACACAATAATAGGAGAACCTATGGAAATATCAGATAGTGTATCTATTATACCAGTATCGAAATTAAGGTTTGGAATGGCTTCAGGGGGAAGTGAATTTAAAGGAGAAACCCCTCAAAATTATTTAAAAAAACATGAGGAAGAAGAATTAATTCAGTATAAGCTACCTTTTGGTGGAGGAGCTGGAGTTGGAGCAAGTATTTCTCCGGTTGCATTTATTATAGTACAGGGAGAAAATATAAAATTATTACCAGTCGATCATTCAAATACATTAGACAAGCTTTTAGATTTTACACCAGAGATAATGGAAAAAATGGAAAAATTTTTTAATAAAAATGAATAGGTTGAAAAAAATGTATTCAAATGTTATAATAACATCATTATAAATTCAGAAAGGGGTGTTCTTTTATGGCAAATGCCAAAAAGAAAAAAGCCAGAGACCATGTAAAAGAACGGAGAATATGGGCATATGTTGTAATTGCACTTTTTTTCATGTTCATTATATGGTACGAGTATTATAGTGCTCAGCAGGAAGAAAACCATGAAAATGCAGATAACTATCATGTGGAAATAATAGATGAACCAATTGCAATAATACCAGAAGGTGAAGTCTTAAATGTTCACATGATAAACTGCAAACAGGCAGATGCTTTTTTGTTTGAACAAAATGGACAATATGGATTAATCGACTGTGGAACAAGGTCAACTGGTAAAGACGTAGTAAACTATTTGAACAATCAGGGAGTAGAAGAGCTTCAATTTGTGGTAGGAACTCATCCTCATGACGACCATATGGGAGGAATGGAAGCTGTAATTGACAATTTCCGGTGCAATCAAATTTATATTCCAAAGGTAGAAAAAGGCTTAATAACTACAAACTGGTATATAAGCTTAATGAAAAAAATCAAGACCAAAAAATTGAAAGTAACAAATCCAAAATTTGGTGATGAATTTAATCTGGAAGATGCTATTTTTAAAGTAGTTGGGCAACTCACCCCTGAAGAAGCAGGACAAAATGTGAACAATTATTCCACTGTTATAAAAGTCTCTTTTGGTCAAATGGATATTTTAATGACAGGAGATGCTGAAGTTCCAGTAGAAAGGAAAATGCTAGAATCAAATGTTTCACTGCAATGTGAAATCCTAAAAGCTGGTCATCATGGTTCGAACACATCAACTTCTGAGGAGTTCTTCCAAAAAGTATCTCCTGAATATGCACTAATTTCATGTGGTATTGGAAACAAATACAATCATCCATGTGAAGAGACATTACTTAAATTCGAAAAAAGCAATACAATAGTTTATCGAACTGATGAAAGTGGAGATGTGGTAATTACAGTTTCTTCAGATAATATCAAATTTGATAAACTTCCTGGAGATTATCTTGATGGACCTACACTTGCAAAGTTGAAAGGAGTATCTTAAAATGTTAAGTTATATGTCTGTAGATCGGGTAGAAGGTGACTTCGTGGTTTGTGAAGTTGAAAATATCCCGATGCTTGATGCAAACCTGGTAGATTTTTTGGATAAACCTTGCTTTATGGCAGATGTTCCGAAAGCTATGTTCATTGCTAAAGGTATGTCTCCAAAAGAGGGACAGATTTATACTGTAATTCACAATGGCGAAAAAGTAGATTCAGTGTGCGGTATTGATGAAAAAGAAAGAAAACGCAGAATGGAGATTTTGGAAGAACTCTTCTAAATCACATTATTTTAAAGTAATCAGTATGGTTGTGGAAATCATACTGATTACTTTTTTAAATTCAAAATTTTGACAAAAAAAATCTCATATGGTAAAATATTACTGTTAAAAATAAGAGCTAAAATATATGAAAAAATATAAAGTAAAAAAGGATGAAGAAATATGAATAATAAAAAATTAGTAATTGCTATGGTGGTCAGTATTTCAGTTTTATTATTTTGCGCATTAACAATTGGAATATTAAATATGGCAGGAATAGATTTACTAAAATTAGGAAATTCAGAAAAAAATAATAGAACAGAAATTAAATTAGCAGATATCAATTTAGAAGAAAGTAACAAAACAATTGAAAAACAAGTTTTAGACAAGAAAATTGAAGAATTTCAAAACATGGATTTATCAAATTCAGCAACAAACACAACTGTTATGAATTTTATAGCATCTAGCCGTTCAAACACAATAGATAGAACACTTTACGTAAGTTTAGAAGACAAATCATATCAAGATGATTATGAAGAATTGAAAACATATATTCCAGTAAGTGAAGTAAAAATTAGCTTTAATATGGATGTTTCAAAAACTTCAGGTATATCAAAAGAAGATTTTGTTAATTTAGTTCAAAAAATGAGATATGATAGAACAGGAATTTTAGAAGCAAATGCCGAAGTAATTTGGGAAAACTGTCAAAAATATAATGTTAATGAAATATTTGTATTAGGCATTTGTGGAATTGAATCAGCATGGTGTTCTGCACCACAACATCAAAGAACGCATAATTATGCAAGTTTAATGTCAAAAGGGAAACTTATACCATATGCAACAGATGCAGAAGGGTTTGAAGCTTTAATAAAACTATTAGGACAAAAGTATTTAACTCCAGGTGGTGGCTTATACCATGGAGCAACTATAACAGGGGTTGGAACTTCTTTTTGCAATACAACTACATGGCCTCCAAAGGTTTATAAATGTATGCAACAGGTGTTTCAATAATATTGATAAAAAATGGAACAAGCTAAATGTAAATAGGTGTGATTACCTGATTATGTAATGTGTAGAAATATATTAACATTCCGTTCGCTTACTGGCGATTAGATTTTGTAGAAGACTTGATTTGGGAGCGCCAAACTGCGCGCTCCACTACATGTTAATATATTTCTACACATTACATAATCAGGTAATCACACCTATTTACATTTAGCTTGTTCCATTTTTGTTCTTTTTTTAAAATTTCTGTTGTAAATTCATAAATTATTGATATAATAATAAAGAATTTTAAACAAATAGAAAACAAGGAGGAATTACAAATGGTAAAAAAAGTAGCTATTTTGGCTAATGGAGGAGATGTATCAGGTTTTAACGCTGTTATTAGAGCAATAGTTAAAACTGCGGAGCAAAATGGTGTTCAATGCTATGGCTTTATAGATGGATATAGAGGTTTGTTAAAAAACGATTATGTAGCATTAAGTACATCTGATAGTAGGAAGGCTTCAGGTATATTGCCAAAAGGTGGTTCCATTATTGGTTCATCTACTAATGCCAATGTGTTTAATTATAAAGTAGAAGAAAATGGGCAAATAGTATATAAAGATTTATCAGATGTTTGTGTTCAAAATTTGAAGGATGATGGATTTGATTGTTTATTTACTTTAGGAGGAGATGGTACTCAAAAATCTGCAAGAGATCTTTCTCTAAAAGGAATAAATGTTATTGGTGTTCCAAAAAC
>DFEL01000117.1 GCA_002369055.1 Cyanobacteria bacterium UBA3803 | reverse complement strand
AATGGTTGCAGACCTCCTAAAAAACGTAGAGTATAGTATTATTAATAACGATTAGAAAGAAAAAAGGAAAATAAAATGTCAAAATATACAGGAGCAAGAAACAAATTATTCCGTAACTTCGGAGTAAAAGACTTATCAAACAGAAAGTTGACTTCTTCAATGCGTCAAACTGCTTCAGGTCAACACGGTGCAGTAAGAAAGAAACTTTCTGAATATGCGTTACATTTAAACGAAAAACAAAAAATCAGATTAACATATTTAGTATCTGAAAAACAATTCTCAAGATACTACAATGAAGCTGCAGGAAGAAAAGGCGTTACAGGTACAATTCTTTTACAATTATTAGAATCAAGATTAGATAACGTATTGTTCAGAGCAGGTTTTGGTATTACAAGAAAACAATCAAGACAAATTGTTAATCACGGTCACGTTTTAGTAAACGGTAAAAAAGTAGATATCCCATCATACTTGTTAAAAGCAGGTGATGTTGTTACAGTAAAAGAAAGAAGCCAATCATTTGTAAAAAGCGTAATAGAAATGATTGACATGCCTTGCGAATCTGCTTGGATTACAAAAGACAAAGATGCAATGAAACTAGTGTTCGATAGAGTTCCTGAAAGAGAAGAACTTGATCCTGAACTTAAGGAACAACTTGTAATTGAGTATTATTCAAAATAGTAATTAATTAAATTTTTCAAGTAACAAAATCTAAAAACCGGGAGATAAAATAAAATGGATTTAAAAATTAAAACAGTAAATACAACAACCGACTCAAACGGTTCGCAATACGGTAAATTTGTTATTGAACCTTTAGCTAAAGGTTTTGGTAACACAATCGGTAACTCATTAAGACGAGTATTGTTATCAAGTCTTGAAGGTACAGCAGTTACAGCCGCAAGAATTGAAGGTATTACTCACGAATATACAGCAATTCCGGGTGTAGTTGAAGATGTAATTGACGTAATGCTGAACTTAAAAGGTTTAGTAATAAAAACAGATTCAAAAGAACCTCAAAATTTAAGAATAGATATAGACCACGCAGGTCCTGTTTTGGCAAGTGATTTGCAATTACCCGCAGGTGTGAAGGTTGTAAATCCTGACTGGTTAATTTGTACAATTGCGGATGGTGGCAGTTTCCACGCAGATATTACGGTAGAAACAGGAAAAGGTTATGTTGCACATGATGTACCAAGAGATGCAAAATCAGGTCAAGCAATAGATATGCTTCCTATTGATGCAACGTTTATGCCAATTAAGCGTGTTGCATATAACGTAGAACCTACTCGTGTAGGTGATTCAATTGATTTTGATAAAGTTACTTTAGAAATTTGGTCAAATGGTTCAATTGATGTAACAACCGCATTATCGCAATCTGCACAATTATTGATTGATCACTTTATGCAAATTGCTGCAATTACAGGTCAACCTGTTGTTGTAAATCAACCAAACATGGTAGTTGAAGATGTTGTAGAAGAAGAAGAACCTACAACAACAATTACAATCGAAGAATTGGAATTGTCAGTTAGAGCTTACAATTGCTTAAAAAGAGCAAGTATCAATTCAATGGCAGAATTGTTGAAAAAATCAGAACATGATTTGTTGAATATCAAAAACTTTGGTAAAAAATCTTCAGATGAAGTAATTGAAAGATTACATCATTTTGGTTTAGATTTAGCACCAAATCCTGAATTACCGGAAGAAGAATTGGTATAATTAAGAAAATAACTAAAAAATAATAAAAAGGATAAAAAAATGAGACACTTAACAAAAAAACATACGCTAGGAAAGGCAAAAGACCAAAGAGATGCCTTATTACGTGCGTTAGCAACTGAGTTATTTACTCATGGCGAAATCAAAACTACATTGGCTCGTGCAAAAGCACTTAGACCATACGCAGAAGAATTAATCACTCTTGCTAAAAAAGGTGATTTAACATCTCGTCGTCAAGCAGCTAAATTTATTTACGATAAAGAAATCGGACAATATATTGATGTTGCAACAGGTGAAGTTTTTGAAACAGTTGAAGAAGGTAAAAAACTTCCAAAACAAACTGTTTTAAGAAAATTATTTAGTGTAATCAGCAAAAAATACACTGATAGAAATGGTGGATATACAAGAATTTATCACTTACCACCAAGACGCGGTGATGCAAGCGAAATGGCATTAATCCAATTAGTATAATAATATGACCAGATATTCGTTTTTAATACAATATCAAGGTAGGAATTATGCAGGAAGCCAAATTCAGCTTGATGACAATGGTAAAGAGCAACCCACTCCAACCATACAAGGTGAATTAGAGCGTGCAATATGTACATTGACAGGAGTTAAACAAACTCCAACCAATTCGAGACCAATAAAGACGGTCTTTTCCGGAAGAACCGATGCCGGTGTTAATTCTACGGGACAAACGGTTCATGTTGATTTAGATAAACAAATTGTTGCTTCTGAATTTATCAAATCAATAAATGCACTGTTACCTAAAGATATTTCAATATCGGATGTGCGTGAAGTATCAAGTGATTTCCATGCACAGAAGTCGGCAAAAAGAAGACATTACAGATATGTTTTTTTAAACCGAAATCAGCGAAAAGCTTTTGACGGCGATTTGTTGAGAGTAGAACAAGACTTGAATATTGAACGAATGAATGAAGCGTTATGCTATTTAATCGGAGTTCATGATTTCACAAGTTTTAAAAATTCCGGAAGTTCTAATCCATATACCGTTTGTGAGATATACGAAGCAAGCTGTTGGAAGAATGAAGATATGGTTGTTATAGATATCATAGGAAACAGATTTTTGTACAATATGGTAAGAATAATAATCGGAACATTGTTGGATATAGAACGAAGTAATAAAAATCCTGAATATATGGCAGAGGTATTAAAAGCCAAAGACCGTACTAAAGCAGGAAAAACAGTCACTCCATCAGGATTGACATTATTGAAAGTAGAATACTAGAAAACATAATGGAGAAAAAAGCATGAAAACATATTCAGCAAAACCTCTTGAAGTAGAAAGAAAATGGTATGTAATTGACGCAACAGACGAAGTATTAGGTCGTTTAGCAGTTAGAGTTGCAAACATTTTAAGAGGTAAAAATAAACCGGAATATACACCAAATGTAGATACCGGTGATTTCGTTATTGTAATTAATGCTGAAAAAGTAAGAGTTACAGGTAACAAAGAAACTGACAAAATTTATTACCACCACACAATGTATCCGGGTGGATTAAAGAGTGCAAGTTTCAAAGAATTAATGGAAAAAGATCCAAGATTAGCAATAGAAAAAGCTGTAAAAGGCATGCTTCAACACAATACTTTAGGTGATACTCAATTTACAAAATTGAAAGTGTATGCAGGACCGGATCATCCTCATGCAGCACAAAAACCTATCGTATTAGAAAAGGAGGCTAAATAATGGCAGATAA
>DFEL01000102.1 GCA_002369055.1 Cyanobacteria bacterium UBA3803 | reverse complement strand
TGGATTTACTTAAAATCAGTATCTGATATTGACGAAATGACAAATTTATCCGCAAAATTCAGAGAAGAATTAAAAAACATAGCAACAGTAACAGAAACAAAAATCAAAAGAAAACAAGTAAGTAAAGACGGAACTATCAAATATCTTGTTGAATATACCGATGGAGAATGTGTAGAAACAGTATTAATGCGATTTGATAACCGTGCAAATCTTACAGCATGCGTGAGTTCACAAGTAGGTTGTGCAGTAAATTGTTCATTTTGTGCAACAGGCAAAGGTGGTTTTAAACGTAATCTTACAGCATCGGAAATAGTTGAGCAAGTTCTCACAATACAAAGAGATACCGGACTAAAAGTTACTAATGTCGTATTTATGGGACAAGGTGAACCGTTATTAAATCTTGATAATGTCTTAAAAGCAATTGAAATTTTAAATACGGAATGTCAAATCGGGTCAAGAAGAATTACCGTATCAACAAGCGGAATTGCACCTAAAATTACGGAATTTGCAAAAGCAAACAATCAATCTACTCTTGCTTGGTCATTACACGCACCAACAGATGAGATAAGAAATAAAATAATGCCAATAAACAAAAAATACCCGATTGCAGAAGTAAAAAAAGCTTTGGATAAATATTTTGAAATTGCAGGAAGGCGAGTGACAATAGAATATTTGCTAATAAAAGATTTAACCGATACATTTGATTGTGCAAAACACCTTGCAGAACTTTTACACGGAATAAAATGCAACATAAATCTTATTCCTTATAATCCGGTTGTCGAAAATGATTACAAAAAGCCTTCAAACAACGCTATTATGAAATTCAAATACATACTTGAACACTCAGGTAAAAAAGTTACCGTAAGATTAGAAAGAGGAGCAGACATAGATGCGGCTTGCGGTCAATTAAGGGGGAAAGTTGAATAATAAAGGATTTTTGGACATAAATCTTAAGCAAATATCACAATATAATCCTGATTTAAAATATAAACTTTTACGCTGCGAAATGCAAAATGCTAACAACAATATTTCAATGGTAAAAACAATCCTTAATGAAGACAATTTAATATATAATAAAACATATATCCACAATAACTACGGTGCAGAAGCGGAAGCTAAAGAAATAGTTGAAAATATCGAAAATAATTATTCATCAATAATTATCATATACGGAATTGGATACGGATACCTTTTCAAAGAAACGGTTAAAAAAGCAAAAGGTACTGTATTGTTATACGAGCCTGACATAAATATACTTTATAAAACCTTAAAAAATAATGACTTTTCACAATTGCTTTCACAAAAAAATGTTTTTATATTTTCAGATTATAAATTATTAAAAAAAGAATACATTAAAAATTTCTGCTATAAATCCAATACAAAAATTATATTTTTACCGTCATACAATGATTTGTTTAAACAAGAAATAAATAATTTTACAAAAGACATAAATTTAACAATGCATGCTTGCATTGCAACAAACAATTTTATAAAAAATAACATGTTTTCATCTATAAAATCAGTATGCAACAATATTGATTTGCTCGTTAATGAGCTTATTCCAACCTGCTTTCAGAACAAATATAACGGTCAAACAGCAATAATAATAACAGATTTAAAATCTGATAAAAATATTGAAAAAATATACAAATATAAAGACAATACCGTTATTTTTGCAGATGCACAATCTCTAAGAACTTTAATTGATAATAATATTATTCCTGATTTTGCAGGAATTTCAGCAACCGAAAATAATTTATCACAATTTGAAGATATTAACATATCGGATATTAATGCTATCATAGAACCTCTATCTGATAGAAGCATACATCAATTAAATTTTAAAAATATATTTTCATATCCTTCTCACAATCGTCTTCCAAATATAATATGGACAACTCTTTCCAATATAAATGCAACACCATATTGTTCATACGAAAAAATAACATATACTTTGTTAAAAATGGCACAAATACTGGGATTTAATGATATTATAGTTATAGACGACAACATCTCATCCGAAATATCATATCTTGAAGATTTTAAACAAAATCATCAAGAAATTAATTTATACAATACTTCAATAAACGACACAAAAACAGAAGAACTATTTAAAGAATTAGTAAAACATAAACTAATTGTTGATAAAAACTATATAAAACAACAAAGCAATATTGACATCAAAAATATAGTAAAGAATATAAGTCAAGAAATAATAAACCTTGAGGAAATTATTAAATTTTTAAAATCAGGTTCATCACTAATCGCAAATCTGGATAAAGAATTACACAATAAAAAAAATAATTTGGACGAAACTTGTTTAAACTACTTTAAACAATTACTGATGATATATGTTGATTTAAAAGAAATATATGCACCTAAAAACAGAATATTTTTATACTTACAACAAAGTTATTCTCTTGATTTAGAATATGAATTAAAAGAAAACAATCAAACAAATTCAATACCAAAAGTATATGACTTGTTAAAAATATATATAAATTCATTAATATCCAACATTACGGAAATAAAAGAAATATTAAACATAAAGGCAGGTAAATTAAATGAAATGCTTAATACAAAGGGTTAAAAAAGCCTCAGTTACAATTGACGGTAAAATACATTCACAAATAAATAAAGGTATACTGGCTCTTTTAGGTGTAGAAAAAGGAGATAATAGAGATAATGCCGTAAAACTTGCAGATAAGATTATAAACTTAAGAATTTTTGAAGACGAAAACGGCAAAATGAACAAATCTTTGAAAGATGTTCAAGGTGAAATGCTTATAGTATCACAGTTTACACTATGCGGAGATTGTAAAAAAGGTACCAGACCAAGTTTTGATAAAGCCGAAAACCCTGAACTTGCTAACAGTTTATATGAAGAATTTGTAACTATTGTAAAACAGTCTAAAATACAAGTATGTACAGGAAAATTTGGAGCAATGATGGATGTCGAACTAATTAATGACGGCCCCGTAACATTTATGCTGGAAAAATAATTTTTTTCTGGTATAATAAATATATAAAATTCTAGTGTTAATATTATATTTGTAAGTTGAAATTAGTCCGTTACTTTATTTTTGAGAGGATTTAATATTTAATTTTTATTTTAGTAAGAGGCATGTCGTATGTATGTAAACAAGTGTATTAAATGCGGAACAGAATTTGAAACAAAAAACCCCAAGAGAGTTATTTGTCCTAATTGTTTGTATCCTGATAAAAACATGATGCCATCAGGCTCAGGTAGTGATTCAAATAATCACGAACATAATCATCAAGACGAGCAAAACAGTAATGAGCAACAAGAAAATCTAAACTATAATTCAGACAACGGTTATAGTGCTCACGGTGGCGGATATTCAGCAGGCGGGTATAGTGCAGGCGGATATTCAGCAGGAGGATACAGCTCTGGAGGCTACGACAGACCTCAACGAAACAGTTATAATCAAGGCGGATATCAACCAAGAAATAACTACCAAGATAGAAATCAAGGCGGATACCAACCAAGAAACAACTACCAAGACAGAAATCAAGGCGGATACCAACCAAGAAACAACTACCAAGACAGAAATCAAGGCGGATA
>DFEL01000086.1 GCA_002369055.1 Cyanobacteria bacterium UBA3803 | reverse complement strand
TTTTTTTTTGATTTTATCGGTGTGAGTTAGTCGCATATGACTGAAAAAAACAAAAATTTAGCACTATTGTAACTTAAATTTTAAATTGTAATACTTACTTTGACGAACCACTAACGTAAAAAAAATTATGGTTCAACCCTATAAAATTTTTCTATATAATGTGGGCGACATAAAAAAGTGGTTTGTGAAAGGAAGTGAATAAACATGAGGTATAGTGTAGATTTGGGCGACGAATTATATCAGAACGTGAAAAACACAGCTACTAGAAAAGGCATCAAGATTTCTGATTATGTTCGTAAATGTTTGCGTGATGAAGTGGAAAATGACAAGTTTATTTTAGCTGGTGGAATTATTTTAAATGTACCGAATCCACAAATATACACTTGTTCCGAGGAACAGAAAATGATGATTGTACAACAATTAAGTGAAACGGCTACTAAATTAATGGTTATCAACCCGGGTTTAGATTTTGGTTTGAGCGAATTGACCGGGTTCGCAATACAGCGATTATTTAAAGATACAGATCGTAATAAAGTTAAGTTTAAAAATGCTTTATATGATAAGCCGGCTACTTATGGTTGGGTATCCGATCGTGATTGATAACTAGAAAGGAAGTGTATAAAATGACAAAAAAAGAAATTAGAAAACGTATCCGGGAACTGAAACAACAGCGTGAAGAAATCCGAGATAAAGCGTTAATTTCAAAAGACGTGCAAGAAGTACGTGATTTTACAATTGAATTAAAAGGAATTGTAAAAGAAATTGAAAAGCTGGAAGATGATCTAGAAGATATTACCGATGAAGAAAAAAAAGCAGAGGAAGAAAACCGTTCCAACATGCCGGTATCTGCAGATACAAAAATCCCGGCAAATGCTAAAAAAGTTGGGTTTGATCGTAAAGCTGTTTTTCATCCTTTTAGTACCAGAGGAAGTTTAAATGCAGATAATTCAATCTACATTAAAAGGGATCAAAGTTTTATGGATAAGGTATCTGAGCCAAAAAAATTAGATTTAGGTAAATATGTACGTGGTGCTGTTACAGGTGCATGGGATAATGCCACTGAAGAAAGATCTGTTTTTACAACAGGTGCACTTGGGGTAGTTATTCCAGAGGTACTTTCAGCGCAAATAATTGATTACGCAAGGAATAAATCTTTATTTGCACTGGCAAATGTACCAATGGTACCTATGGATTCTAACAATTTAACAATTGCTAGAGTTGCTAGTGATCCAGTATTTTCCTTCAAACAAGAGGGTGCAGCACAATCTGATGGAAATACATTTGAAATGGATTCAATTAATTTGCAATCTAAAACGTGTTATGGATATGCCAGCGTTTCGCTGGAAACCTTGCATAGTGCTCAAAATCTGAACGAAATCATGTTAAATGTATTCAGTAGTGCTATGGCTGACGCAATTGATAAAGGTTTCTTGTATGGTCAAAATGGCGATACGTTTGCGCCAAGTGGAATTATGAACGATACAGACATTAATTCAATTGTGGCTAGCAACCAATATTACAACGACTTTATCAAGGCAATCGGAAAAATCAGAAGATACAACGGTGAGCCGTCTGTTATTGGAATGAACGCAAGTACAGATGAATATATTTCATTACTGCATGATTCCAATTACAACGTATTAACAGAGCCAAAAGTATATGCCGATATGCAGAAAATCATTACAAACCAGTTAAAAGAAGAAGATACTGGAAGTGATGCGATCGTATTTGATCCGAACGCTATGTTGATTGGTGTACAAAAATATTTAATGTTTGAAATACTTAATTCAAGTGATTCTAACATTAAAGAGGGTACTGTTACATTCCGTATCTATTCAATGGTTGACTGCAAAGCAACGCAACCAAAACACATTTGTAAGATTACCGGCATTAACCCGGCAACCGGTGACTAAAAATGACAACGTTGCAAGACGTTAAAACGGCAATTGGAATTACTGATAACTACCAGGACAATACGATCACAATCTATTTTAATGAAGTCATAGACTTTATAAAAGATGCTGGGGTTTCTGAAGAAAACATTACAGCTGGTCTTGTATCTCGTGGTGTATCTGATCTATGGAATTATGGTGGCGAAAAAGGGGTCTTTAGCCCTTATTTCATAGAAAGGGTAACGCAATTAAGCTATGTTTAACTTCTTTGCAATTTTCGTAAAATAAAACTTGTTCATCAAATCTCTTTCAAGATAAATCTATTTCTAGATGCGAATACGTCCGTAAAAACGGGCGTATTTGTGCAATCTAAAAAATATCATTTGATATTCAAAAATAGTTTTTATATAATGATTAATAGAAAGGAGTGATATATATGCAAATAGATAACGATAAGCTAAAACGCATGATTGCAGTAAGAAATATGACTTACAAAGAATGCAGTTTAAAAGCTGGTTTAGGAAGTAATTACTTTCCTAATATGTTCAAAAAAAATAATAGTCCTCGATTGAGAACTATTATAAGCATTGCGAAAGCGTTGGATTGTGATCCGGAACAAATATGTAAAGATTAAGCCATGGAATATGTAACGATTAAAGAGTTTTCTGAACAAGTTGGTGTATCGGTTCAAGCAGTTTATCAACGCTTGAATAAAGATTTAAAACCATTTGTTAAAGTGGTTGACGGTAAAAAAATGTTATCAATAAAGGCAAAAGACCTATATTCAATAAAGAAAGATGAAAGCGAGTTGTTAAACACATTGAATGCCACTTTAAACGTTCTTACAGAGCAATTGAAAGAAAAAGATAAACAAATATCAGAATTAAATAAACGTTTATCAGAAGCCATGGAATTGAATCGTAATAATCAAATCTTGATTAGTAAACAGCAAAATTTACAATTGCGAGAGCCGGAAACAATCAACCAGGAAACCAACCAGGAGAAAGAAGAAACAAAAAAAGAAAGAAAATCAGTATTAACTGAAATAAGGAGAAAATTATGGAAACGTTAAAAAAGGTAATGAATGACAAAAATATTACTGTATCAGAATTAGCTAACAATTTAGGAATGAGTGTACGAGCATTGAACAACCGTTTAAATGGCAAGACAAGGTTAACTTTTTTTGATGCAGTGAGAATTGGAAATTATGTGGAACCGGGTTCCGATTTATTTTGGCTGTTTGACGTAAAAAGGAGTGAATAAAAAAATGGATTTTTATTATAAAGATGAATTATTTAATAATGTTACCGAGGCTTTGAGGATATACAGAAAAAGAAGAACATCAAAAAAAAGATATTTAAAATATTGTCAAAACGCAATTGGATACAGTGGCTATTCTGAGAATGAAAAAAAAGAATTTATGCAAACTGAAAAAACATTGGTTGCCGATCTAGAGCAGCTGGAAGAAGATATTTCATTTTTAGAAAAACAAAAAAGAAAAAAGAAAGGGTGAGGATATGGACAAATCAAAAGACCGTTACCCGGATGCATATTCAATAGCTTTAAAGGGATCGATAGAAGTTAATCATAATATTTTTGTACCTTTGGATAAAGTAAGCAATTTGATAACCGATAAAAAAAGAGCTGGTGAATCAGAAGATTTTGATTTTATAGTAAATCTTTCAAATGCGAATGCGAAACATAAAGTACGAATTAATTTTGAACTGCTTGATTTTGCCGAAAGACCTTTAACAAATCCTTTGACGTATGAGCAAAAAGTTATTTTGTTTGCAGTTTACGGCTTAATTCACGAGGGTACTGTTACTTTCACATTGTCACAAATATATAGGAAAATACGTGGTAATAGGAGTGTAAAACCGAAACCAGCCGAACTGGATCATATCAGCGTTATTTTAAATGAACTTGCGAATATAAAGGCTAGGATTAGTTATGATTCAAAAACACAAGACATATTAAATAAATCTAAATGGAGTGGTATTGTATCCGGAACAGATAATTTATTATCATTTACAACCTACGAGGGTTTTATGAAAAATACTAAAAGAACAAAAATATATAGATTGAAATTTACACCTATATTAGGATATGAAGATTATTATACTTTAAAACCACTTTTTTTGATATACATCCAGCAGATTGGACAATATACATTTATGCCGGATTCGTATTACGACATTAAAAGATTGGATGCACACAAACATTTAAAGCGTGTTCAATTGGATTCTGATCGGGCTATATTGGTAAGTTATTTAATCGAACGAATAAATAGATGCATACGATCCAATAATAGATCTAGCAATAAACTACCATATGAAACAATATGGGGCGATTTATCTATTAAAATAGATTCGAGGATGAAAGAAAAGAGATATAAAGAATTTACGCATTATTGTTTAGATCATTTTTGCAGAGAAGGTTTTATTAAAAAATGGTACGTATATAA
>DFEL01000068.1 GCA_002369055.1 Cyanobacteria bacterium UBA3803 | reverse complement strand
TTAAAAAATGATAATTATAAGGATATGGAAATTTCTTATATGCAACATGATGTTGAGAATATTCCTAAAGTCATAAAATTGGACTACGACAAATTTATGAATAATTTCCGTTCAATAGTTGGCTATTTTGATGAAAAAACATCTAAAAAATAGTTTTATTGTATAATTTACTTATGACAAGGAAATTTCAGTTTTACATAGTTCCGACACCTATCGGAAATATTAAAGATATTACCATAAGAGCAGTTGAGATATTAAAAGAAGTTGATTTAATTGCTTGTGAGGATTCACGTGTAACGCAAAAGCTTTTAAACCATTACGATATAAAAACAAAGACTATTTCTTATCACAAATACAATGAACGAGAGAGGGTTGATTTAATTCTATCCGAATTAAAAGGCGGCAAGAGAATTGCACTTGTATCAGATGCCGGAACACCACTAATTTGCGACCCCGGAAGTATCTTACTTGAAGAATTAAGAAAAAACAACATAACGGTTACATCTCTTACAGGTTCATGTGCTGTTTCAACTTTTTTATCACAAGTGCCAAGAGATACGGAAGAATATACCTTTATTGGTTTTTTACCAAAAACAGACAAGCAAATTCAAGATGTATATTTAAAGCATAAATATACAAATATGGTTTTTTATGATTCACCAAATCGTATTGTAAAATCGTTGCAGATAATAAAAGACGTTTCTCCTAATATAAATGTTGCAGTTGGCAGGGAACTTACAAAGCTTTTTGAAGAAATTTTTATTGATGATATTGAAAAAGTAATAGAACATTTTTCAGCCGAAGTAAAGGGAGAGATTGTTGCAATGACTTTTGCCGTTAAATCTGACGAACTTTCAGGCATGCAGGATAAGATAGATATTTTAAAATTAAAAGGCTTTAAATCCAAAGAAATTGTAGAAATTTTATCTTCTTTGTACAACTTGAATAAAAATGAAATTAAAAACGCTTTGTATTAAAATCATCAAGTTCTTTGGTAATATTTTCCATTAAATCTGATTTGAACCGAAAGGCTTTTAATTCTTCAAGTGTAATTTTATAATCTTTATTTTTGTCAATTTGTTTAATTTCTTCTAAATTTTCAGTTATAAAATCAGGTGTTTTATGTGCATTTGGGTCAGAACATGTAACTTTTAAACCGTTATGTTCTTTAGATAAAGGTCTTAAAAAATAACTCGTTGAATATCCGTGATTAAAAATTCCTGAAACCATGACTTACCTCTCTCTTTTTAGGAGTATATCGTGATTAACAGAGTTTTAAATCCTATAAAAGACTTAATTGCTTATTTTCAGATAATAGGTTTCTTAAAAATTTCTTTCTGTGAATAGGCGTAATTCCATATTTTAAAATTGCTTCAGAATGTTCTTTTGTTAAATATCCTGCATTTTCTTTCCAGTTATATTGCGGATATTCTTCCCCCAATTTTTCCATGTATCTGTCACGGGTAACTTTAGCTAAAATACTTGCCGCAGCAATGGAGGCTGATGTTGCATCACCTTTTTTAACACATTTTTGAGGATAATCGTAATTTCTGATTAATTGGTTGCCATCAACTATTGTGAGTAGTGAATTGTGAGTAGTGAGTTGTGAGATTACGTTTTCACAAGCAAGTTTCATTGCTTTTAGAGAACAAGCCAGAATATTTGTTTTTTCGATTTCATCAACTTCAACGCATACTGTTGAATTAATTGTATTATTTAAAATTACGTCATATAGTTCATCTCTGACATTTGGACGTAATTTTTTTGAATCATTCAGCCTACCCAAATCTTTTTCAATGTCTTTGTTATTGATAAAAACGGCAGATGCAAAAACCCCGCCTGCAGCAGGTCCTCTACCTGCTTCATCAGTGCCGATTAATATTTTACAAGATTGTTGTTCGTCAAATTCAAATAAATTATGATTCGATTTCATCAAGTATAAACTTTCCTAATTTACCATCTCTAAAATATTTTAAAATAAATGTTGCTGTTCTTTCTATATCAGGTTCTGAACCTGAAACTATCCAATTACGACTTTTTGCAATATTATCAAGAGTTAAGTTTTCAACTTTATAATAATCTTTTAATTGTTGTTCGTATTTTCTTGCAAGAATATTCAGCAATTCTTGAGCAATAGTTTCATTATCATAAGCATTTTCGGATACGGAATTTACAAAAGCAAGTTTTGTTGCAGCAAGTTGGTCGTCTTGTCGCATTGGAATAATTCCTGGAGTATCTAGTAAATCAAGGTCTTTATTTATTCTTACCCATTGTTGTTGTCTTGTAACACCTGCTTTTGCACCTACTTTGGTCTTTGAAGTCTTTGTTAATTTATTTATGATACTTGATTTACCAACATTTGGCATGCCAACAACCATAACCCTTGCGGGCCTTCTAAGTAATCCTTTAGCTATTTGTGCTTGAATTTTAGGCTCTGCCAGTTCCAAAACTTTTTTTACAATAGGGGCTAAATCTTTTGAATTTTTTGCGTCAGTAACCATAACAGGATTATCAAACTCTGCTTTAATTTTTTCAATAAAAAGTTTTAGTTCCTGCTTGTCAGTTAAATCAGCCTTATTTAACAAAATTAGGCGGGGTTTTCCGCCTAATAATGATTGAATATTGTTATACATACTGCTAAACGGTATTCTTGCATCTAAGACTTCAATGACTACATCACAAAGATTTAACTTTTCTTTTAACTGTCTTTCAGCCTTTGCAATATGTCCCGGATACCAGTGAATATGACTATCTTTTTTCAATTTTTTCCTTAATACGAGTTGCTTTACCTGAACGTTCTCTTAAGTAGTATAATTTAGCACGTCTAACATCACCACGTCTAAGAACTTGGATTTTTTCAATACGTGGAGAGTGTACTAAGAATACACGTTCTACACCTACACCTTGAAATACTTTTCTTACAGTGATAGTTTTATTTAAGCCTTCGCCTCTATCTTTAATAATAGTACCTTCAAATGCTTGGGTTCTTTCTTTGTTACCTTCAACGATTCTTACAAATACTTTAACAGTATCACCGGGATTCATTTGAGGTATTTCAGCTTTTTTGTAATTGCTTTCTAAGCTTTCAATAATCGGATTTTTCATTGTTCCATTCCTCTATATTCTTATAATTTTTTAGTGCAAAACAATAGGTTTATAAAAACCTGTAAATTAATATTATTCTAAAAAAAAACTAAATTCAAGTACTTGATTAAAATTTGTTTATAATTATTTTTAGTAACACTTCTGTAACAAAAGCAAAAAAACTTGTTAAACGTGAATAGTGGACTGTGAGTAGTGAGTAGTGAGTAGTGAGTAGTGAGTGGTGA
>DFEL01000150.1 GCA_002369055.1 Cyanobacteria bacterium UBA3803 | reverse complement strand
ACCGTATTCAAGCATACCTTTCTTGAATTTTGCAAGAGGGTTTGTAAAAGATTTCGATGTGATAAGAACTCGACCAATTCTATTAACAAGTGCCGAAAGAAATTCATTTGCGATTGCTTGATATTCAAGCATAGCGTTACCAATAGCGCGAATATTATCCTGCGTTGCTACGGGTATTCTTTCCTGATATGTTGCACTTGCGTTTGCTCTAATGGCATTAAGTATATCAATACCATTTCCTTTAAGTGTGTTAATCTGAGGTTTTGTAGGCATATTATTTATCTCCTTTCATTAATCGCCTTCGCGAGCTTCAAACAAATCTTCAAATTTTATATCTGCTGATTTGTTATCAAACTCAATATTTTCATCTTGTTCTTCTTTTGCTTCTTCTGGCGTTGAGAAAAATCTTTCTCTATACATACGCTTTGTGTTTTCGTATTTTTCTGAAAATCTTTTTCCGTCTGTGTCGAAAACGTCAGAATCGTTATATTTGGGTGTGCCAAGTTCAGCTATACCGTCACGAACTTTTTTAAGTTTTTCCATACTCTCAGTATCTTCAATAAATTTGTCACCAAATTCATCTATAATTGAGTACATTTCGTTTATGTCCATTTTTACCTCCTATTAGGAATTACCAAAATTTGCCCTGGATAAATATTTGCAGGGTCTTTTAGTTTATTTTTTTCAACAATTAATGAGAACAAACTTCCATTACCATAAAAGTGTTTAGCAATACCCCAAAGAGTATCTCCCTTTTTTACTTGATAAACTGGGTCTTTAACTTGCTGTGTTTCTTTTACAATAAGAATTTGATTCGGATAAATCATGGTGTTTTTAAGATTATTCCATGCCATGATTTCGGGGTATCTACTACCGTTACCTAAAAACTTTTCAGCTATTTTCCATAATGAATCACCATGCTGAACAACGTATTTTGTAATCTCGGTATCAATAGTATTTGTTATATCGGGGTATTTTATATATTTCATTTTAAGCCAATGTGTCCAATTTCTTTGGTGCAATTTTGACTTAATTATTCCATTTCCAAGACTACCCCAAGTACATTCGATGACATTATCGTTACCTACATAAACGCCAACATGACCGTCCATATAGAGAATAATTCCTCTAATTTCGGGAAGTGTTGAAATGTCACCTTTCTCTTGTGCGGTATTATACATACCAGTTGTTGACATATCTTTTGGTGCTGTATATTTTGGTGAACCCAAACCGCCCATTATATAGGATTTTATTAAACCAACGCAATCCGCACCATAAAAACCTTGCTCTACAAACGGTTTATAATGTTCGATGCGACTTGCGGTATACCATGAGGGATATAATTTTTTTAATTGTGATAAATATTTGTTTGTAATTACTCGCATTAAACCGCCCTTTAAATAGGTTGCCTTTAGCGTTAAACACTTTTCACAATATTTAGCTAATCCCTCACTCGTCAATTCTGCCATCTTTATCTGCCCCCTCTATTTTGTGAACTAACTCTTGAAGTACGAGAGTATTATTTTCAATTACTCCTCGTAGTTCGTTTATTTGACGAAACATCAGAAGACACATCACAATAGGAAAACCTACTGTGCTAATTGCGGTTATGACAGCTTGCATAGCTTCACTCATGTTTCACTCCTTTACATTGTCATTTTTATAATTTCGGCACACACATTCTTTATATTAACGCTTTCAAATCTAACTATACCAAGTTTATAATTTTCAATAAAACTTTTAATATAAGGAACATTCTTCGCATTTGCAAGAAGAAAAGTATTCGGCGTATGGTCGTCCATACTGAAAGAATATACTAACGGTCTTTTTAAATCATAATCATAACTGACAAATTGTAGACCCTGAGAATAATCAAACCAAACACCAAATTTTTCGCCCTTATAAATAATACAAAATTGATAACTTGCTTTTGCTGTTTTTTTCTGAACAAAGTTTTTGTTATCCCTAAAAAATTCATTTCCTATTGCGTAATCGCCATATTTTGTTCCCGATATAATCTTACCAAATCTTGTCTGTTCCATTTTTTCCATATATTCTTTATCCTTTACAATCTGAATCAATATATCATTTTCTGCTTTTATGCTTTTCCCATATGGTAGGCTTAAATCAAAATACATAAAATAAGGATTAGTTATAGTCAAAGCATTAGACAAAAATAATGCGACAACATCATCTCTATCTCTTGCAACCGTACTATAAAGCTCTAAATAGTTTGTTACCTCGTCGGGTAAATATCTATGATAACCCTTATCCAATATAAATTCGTCATATATTATTTTGTTTACATCGGGAAAGGGAGTTGATTTCTCTATTTTTGCTGTTGATAATGAAATAAAACTGCCGGCAGGTTTTCCGTCTATATAGCAATAAGGAAATTTTACTCCTAATTCATGATCGGAAAATTTATCATTAATATCGTCAAAGAATTTATTTGCTTTTTTAAATTCTTCTTTATATCTACGGACATATACGAATTGTTTTCCGTTTTTTATATAATCTTTAATTGCCCATTCTTTAGCACCATAAGTTTTTCCTACACCTCTTGCTCCTACAATAAAATTGAATAGACAATTATAAGAAAGGGGTTCGTTTATATTCCAATACATTATTTATCTCCTTTGCAAGAAAATAGGGGGTAGCGAAACCGTCAGCCACGACAATATTTGAGTGGTGATATTTTTCAATCATGGCTTTCCACTCAAAGAATTACGCCTTAAACCCCCTATCCCTTAATTATATTATACACCCATTTTAAAAATTTGTCAAGCATTTTTTCACCGCCTCTCTTTTAGCGTATGAGGTTGCTCGGTAAAAACTATTCCACCGTTTACATGATTTATTTTTAATTTTCCTGCAAAAGAATTTCCGCTTTTAAAATTATCCCATGTAACATATTTATAACAAGAGGTCGGCATACCCGCAGATGTAATTTTTAAAATAGAACTGGTATCTATATTAACGTGATTTATCAAATCGGGGTTTTCATTAATAAATTTTTTAATTTCTGAATCGCTTTGTAGTGTATCTTCAATATAACTTTTCTGTCTTAAAAATCTTGCTCTTATAAATTGTGATTCTAATTTCCATGCGCCAAGTTTTGTATCTGATATTTCAAGATTTTCGGGCAAATCTGTGCCAACTAAATGTAAGCTATCTGTATCTGCATATATAAAACGGTCATAAACACTTTGTGCAGATGTGATTGTTTTATATCTTGCCCATGATGTAACGAATACTCCAACTGGAATATATATTCCCTTTCTCGTTTCTTTTTCTCCTAAGGAATAATGAACAATATTATCTTCACCTAAATATGGTATTTTAGAGCGAACGGTTGGGTTAAGTGCAAATTTACCATACAGATTATTTAGCATTAATTTTGCAATAGTTCTTAATCCTTTGTTTCCAGTTTTTGTAGCTTCTACTTTAACGGTATTCCATGTGTCAATATATTCTCTAAAACAAGTGTTAGAAGCGTGAAATTTCCAACCACTTAAATACTCCAGATCATATACATTATAATGCTTTAAAAATAATTCTAAATCAACATTTGTCATACAAAGTGTAACATATTCGCCATTAGAACTTGTTAAATACTCTGTTGGAACAAAAGATAAAGTGTGCTTTAACTGCACCGTCGGTATTTTATTTTCTTTTAAATCAAAATAACATCTAAACATTTGAATATATAATGGATAATAAATATCTTCTTCATATTTTCCGTTAAAAAACTTTCCTTCCCCACACGGCAAAAATCTTTCGTACATAACCGAGGGATATAAGCTATTAACGTCTAATACAATTCCTTTACCTATATCTTTTTCAGCAAATTTTGAATTTAAATATGTAAAACCACCCCTATATGCTTGCCTAATATCACTATCATATATGACTTCGGGAAATGTTTTTTCAAATGCTTTTTTACCAAATAGTGTTTTAAACGAACTTAAAGCATTACTACCTATCGTCATTTTTGTTAAGTTTTGTTCAAACATTTTATTTAAAGC
>DFEL01000140.1 GCA_002369055.1 Cyanobacteria bacterium UBA3803 | reverse complement strand
GTTAAAAATTGAATAACAAAGACACTTTGATAAAGCAAGAAAAGGAAATCTTATACAATAAGAGTTTAGCATCAAATCCTATTTCGTCTGCAAAAGGTTTTATGCCGAATATGACGTCATCAATTGCTCGTACTACAACAAACAGACTTTATGGCGGGTATAATTTAGGATGTAATGATAGTATATTTGCTACATCAGATTACAGAGATATTATTTGTTCATTAAAAGAGGCTTTAAAAGGTAAGTTTTGTACTGCTGATTTTTATAACTCATTGCATTCAATGCTAATAAACAAATTGGGTGTTCAATTTACTGCAATAGGCTTATTTCAAGAAAAGTCAAAATGTATCAATATAAAGTTGACAGATAAAGTTGGCGGTACATATTCGTCAAGAGTATTTTTGTCGGATGATTCAAATCCAATTGTTGAGGCTTTTGCAAAGCAAGATACAATTATAAAAAAAGATTCCAAGTTTTTAAAGTTATCATATTTGCAAACACCTGCCGTTGCGATTATTCCGTTGATGTCAGTTAGCGAATGCTTAGGTGTAATGATTGTCGGTGATAATAAAGTAGAAGAAAATGCTGATTTATACACATTAATCGCAAATCATTATGCTTTATTTATGCACAATTCAGAATTGATGGCTCAAGCAAATGCTCGTGCAAATACTGATGTTTTGACTTCATTAAGTAATCATAGAGGCTTCCAAGAAATGCTTTCTGCTGAAATAGCAAAAGCAGATGAAAATAAAACAACATTATCTGTTGTTATGATGGATGTTAATAATATTTCTAAAATTAACAGAGAACTTGGTCATGCCAAAGGTGATGAAGTTATAAAATTAGTTGCTGAAAAAGTTAAACAAAATATACGTGCGAATGATAAAGCCGGCAGATATGGCGGTGATGAAATTGCTGTTATTTTGCCTGAAACAGATGTTAATGAAGCAAAATATTTGGCTGAATATTTAACATACAGTTTGTCTTGCTGTTTTATTGATGATGTTGGACCTGTTAAGGTTTCAGTTGGTATTGCAAGTTATCCTCAATGTGCAAAAGATCAAGAAAAATTGTTGATTTTAGCAGAACAAGCAATGTATATTTCTCAGTCAAAAGGCTATAAAGATGGAATGAGTGCAATTATCAGTTCTTCAGATTTTAACTTCTGGGATGATATGGCTTTACACTCTTACGCAGAAGTTTTAACAAAGCGTCATGCTCAATTAGGTATTAACTTTGAAGAAGAATTAGTGAACAAATTTGCTAATGAAGAAATATCCTCTCAACATCACTTAGAAGAATTAGCAACTTCTTTAGCAGGTGCCATAGATGCTAAAGACCCATATACAAAAGGTCACTCAACTTCAGTTTCAAAATACTCTGAAGCACTTGCAAGAGCATTAAATATGCCTGAAGCAGAAGTTCAAAGAATTAAGTTAGGTGCATTACTTCACGATGTAGGTAAAATTGGTATTCCTGAATCCGTATTGAAGAAACCTACTCAATTATCTGATGATGAATGGGAAATTATGAAACAACACCCTACAATCGGTGCTGAAAAAGTATTAATGCAAAATGAAGCATTAAAGGACTTGATGCCTATGGTTAAATATCACCATGAACATATTGACGGTTCTGGTTATCCTTGTCAGTTAAAAGGTGATGAAATACCTTTAGAAGCAAGAATAGTTGCTGTTGCTGATACGTATCACGCTTTAATAAGTGACAGACCTTACAGAAAAGGTTTGGGTGTGGAAAAAGCATGCGAAATTATGCAAGATGGGGCAGGCAGACTTTGGGATGCTGAGTTGGTTAGAAAATTCATTCAGATTGCACCGTCACTTGCAACAACTATATAATAAAGTTTTTAAAAGCCTTTGTTTAAACAAAGGCTTTTTTAATAATATTTAACTTTATTTTTACTTATTTTTTGGCTAAAATAATGTCGTTATGATAGAAGTAAAAAATATTAAGTTAAATAATTTTGAAATTGGCGGAGATAAATTAACTATCCTTGCAGGGCCTTGTGCTATTGAAAGTTATGATTGTATGGCACAAGTTGCGGAAAAATTAAAAAAAATCACCTCAGATTTAGGCATCAATTATGTTTTTAAATCGTCTTATGACAAGGCTAACCGTTCAACAATAGACGGATATCGGGGATTAGGTATTGATAAGGGGCTTGAATATCTTGCAAAGATAAAAAAAGAATTTGAATTACCAATAGTAACAGATGTTCATTTACCGCAAGATGTTCAAAAAGTTGCAGAAGTTGCAGATATAATTCAGATACCGGCATTTCTTTGCAGGCAAACTGATTTACTTGTTGCTGCGGCAAAAACAGGTAAAATTATTAACATTAAGAAGGGGCAATTCTTGGCTCCACAACAAATGGAAGCATTGGCTAAAAAGGTTTCTGATTCCGGAAATGATAAAATTTTATTTACTGAACGAGGTGTAACTTTTGGTTATAATAATCTTGTAACTGATATGCGAGCTATACCTATGATGCAAATGTTAGGGTATCCGGTTGTATTTGATGCTACTCACAGTGTACAAATGCCCGGAACTAACGGTTGTGCTACCGGTGGCGATAGAAGATGGGTTCCTGTTCTGGCAAAAGCTTCTGTTGCAGCAGGTGTTAATGCTTTGTTCTTTGAAGTTCATCCTGAACCTGCAAAAGCACTTTGTGATGGTGATAATATGCTTCCGTTAGATGAAGCGGAAAAACTATTTAAAAAATGTCGTGATATATTTAATCTTGTGAGATGTGAGTAATGATTTTAAAAACATTTGTTACGGGAATGCTTGATAATAACAACTATCTTCTTATTGATGAAAAATCAAAGGAAGCAGTTTTGATTGATTGTTCTGAATATATTGAAGAAGTTGATGTTGTTTTAAAAAATTATGACGCAAAATTAAAATATATTTTAATTACACACGGACATTTTGACCATGTGTTAGGTATAAACAAATTTCATGAGATGTATCCGGAAACACAAATTATTGCTCCGTTACTTGATAAGGATTTGATAGAAGATATTGGAACTTTTGTAGATAGATTTATTGGTGGAATGGGGCAAGTTGATGTTCCACATGTCGATAATTATGTTTCTGATGTTGATGAATTTACTATTGGTGAAAACAAAATAAAAATTATTTCTACACCCGGACATACTAAAGGCGGAGTTTGTTATTCAGTTGATGAAAAAATATTTTCCGGTGATACAATATTTTTAGGAAGTGTAGGCAGAACAGATTTACCGGGTGGAAATTTTGAACAGATAAGAAGCAGTGTAAAAAAAATTTTAGAAATGTTTGATGACGGAACTCCAATATATTGCGGACATGGAGCGTCAACATCCGTTGGTTATGAAAAGGTACACAATCCTGTTATATAAACGAAGGAAAGAAAGAAAATGAAAGAACAATTACAAAAAATTTATGACGCAGCAAAAGCAGATTTAGAAAAAGCACAATCAATAGCAGATATTGAAGAATTAAAGCTGAAATATTTAAGCAGAAAAGGTGAATTAAACTCAATAAAGAAAAATTTAAAAGATTTATCGGATGAGGATAAAAGGATTGTTGGTGCTTTTGCAAACGAAGTTGCAAACAAACTTGAAGCGGAAGTTAAAGCAAAATTTGACGAATTTTATAAAAAGGAATTAGATGAAAAACTAAAAAAAGAAAAAATAGATGTAACTTTGTCAGGTAAATACGTTCCAATGGGACATGTTCATCCTATTACTCAAACGATTAATGAAATTACGGATATATTCCATTCTTTAGGTTTTTCAGTTGCACCGGACAAACATTCTCCTGAGGTTGAAACGGAATATTTTAATTTTGATATGTTAAATTTCCCTCAAGATCATCCGGCAAAAGATATGCAGGATACATTCTATACAACGGTTGCACCTAATGTTCTTCTAAGAAGTCAAACTTCCGGTGCACAGGTTCGTACAATGGCAGATATAAAACCTCCAATAAGAATTATTGCACCCGGCAGAGTTTATAGAAATGAAAATATTAATTCACGTAAAAATAATTTCTTTCATCAAATTGAAGGCTTATACATTGATAAAAATGTTACAATGGCAGATTTAAAAGGTGTGATGAATGAATTTTTAAGATTATATTTTGGTGCTTCAAGACCAACAAGATTTAGAAGCAGTTTCTTCCCATTTACAGAGCCTTCTGTTGAAATCGACGTAGAATGTATTATGTGTAAGGGTAAAGGCTGTCGAACTTGTTCTGGTACAGGCTGGTTAGAAATTTTAGGTGCCGGCATGGTTGATGTAAATGTTCTTAGAGATTCAAATATTGACCCGGAAGTTTATAGTGGTTTCGCTTTTGGTATGGGTGTCGAAAGGCTTGCCATGCTTAAATATGCAATTGACGACATAAGATTATTTTTTAATAATGATGAGAGATTTTTAAAACAATTTTAAGGTGAATTTATGATTAACTTGGTTGATACAGTTAGAAATGTAGTTAGCGACAAGTATGCAATGATTAAAATTTTAATTTTAACCATACCGACAGTTATTGCAACGTATGCAGTATTGAGCGGGCAAGCGGTATTGTCAAATATAATTAATATTTCTTTTGGTATTGTCTTTGCCGCAATATTTTTTGAAACTGTAAGGCGTTCTTGTACTGCTGAACCTATGTTGTTACCGCCATTTATGCTTCCTTTTAGAATGTTTATAACCTTAGGATTAACTATTGTTGCAGCAATACCTGTTGTTGCAATAAATATTGGTCTTTTTATGGCATATATTCATGTGCTTGTAACATATTTTCCGGAAGTTCAAACATCACCAATTACTTTACAAATATGTAATTTTATTTTTAGCTTGCTTATTACATCTTTATTTTTTGCAAGCGTAACTCAATTTTTGGATTCGGGAAAAGTTTGGGATGCATATAATCCGATAAAAGTCGGTAAAGCCTGGAAAACTTTTATTGTAAACTTGCTATTATTTATTATTCAAGACTTAATTTTTATTATTGTTGGAATACTTCTTCCTGCATACATTATTATTGTACTTGCAGGTATGCAATGGACAAACTTTTTTGTAATATTATGGCTTTCGCTGGGTGGAGTTGTAAATTATCTTGTGTTTGCTGATTATATTGGACAAACTAAAAAAGATTCAGAAGTATATTAATATTTGTAACAAATAGATAAAAAAGACCTAAAATTTTAGGTCTTTTTTAAAAATCTATTGGCCCATAATTTTTTAATTCGTCAATTTTTTCTAAAAGTTTATTTTTAGCATGCAAAAATTTTTTTTTCTTTGTGTTACTTTTTGCATTTTCAATTTTTACATTAAGTAAAATAATTTCTTCATTTAATTTTCTAATTTTTTGTTTGTGTTCTTCTTTTTTTAAAAAAATCCAACCTTCATAGCCGCAATTTTCAGGTAAGTCAGAAAATGCGTTTTCCGGCATTTTTCCCACACATTTACCGCAATGCAAACATAATCTTTTTGGCATTTCTTTTTGAAAATCATTCATAAAAAAATTATAGCAAATTTTTTAATAAAAAAGTTATCTTAATAATTCTTAATAATTGGTTAAAAAAGGCAATTTTTTCATGGTTTTAGACTTTATATAAATGTAGGTAAGGTTTAGAAATTAATTAGGTAAGGTTAAGGTTAAATAAATGCAAAACGTATCTCAATACGTACAACCAAAAAGTTGTTCAGGTGTAAGTGTTCAATTTGGAAATCAAACAGTTGGAAATATGACAAAGCCAACATCAATGGCACCAACAATGGTATTGAACAATGGATGCTACCCTCAAGCATATTATTTAAATTCATTTGCAATGCCTGCAATTGCTAAATTAAACCAAGCCGCATTAGCACAACAAATGGTAAACATAAACAAAGCAAACGAAGAAATTAACGGTAAATCATATATCGCAGAAGAACAACCAAAAGACGTTAAAGAAACAGCAAAAGAAGAAACAAAAGCAACTCAAGTTCAAACAAATCCTGTAAAAGCAGAGGTTGCAGTTCCAAAAGAATTAGTTACAGCATTAGAAAAAATCGCTAAAAACACTTCAAGCAACAAACCAAAAATGGAATTAACAGACCATTATGTAAGAAACTTAGAAAGTTATTTAAACTCACAAGATACAAAATTAAGATTAATGGCAGGTCAAGATGTAGTAGCAAGACTTCAAGAAGATTCAGACAGAAGAACAAATCCTGCATTAACTGCTCTAACAAACAAGATGTTACAAGATCCTGAGTTAAGTGTAAGAAGTCTATCTTTAGCAGCATTGGAATCAAACTTAGTAGAAGGTGATGAATTCACAAACAAATTATTAAATCAGATGGCACAGAAACAAGATAATCAAGAATCAGATATCGCAAAAAAAGTTTTATTAAGAATGCCTCAATAATAAAAAATCAGTAGTAAGTAAAAAGAAATTAATTAGTAAAAAGGAAATAACAAAATGACAATCGGATCAGTATTAGCAAAGACAGCAGGTTACGCAGGGTTAGCAGCAATTGCTTATGATGCACATAAACTTGGTCAAATGAGAGCAGTTGAAAACAAACGTGATGCGATTGCTTCAAGTGGTTTAGATGCATATATGGATTCAAAATCATTAGATAAGCCAAGTGCTTTGATGAG
>DFEL01000027.1 GCA_002369055.1 Cyanobacteria bacterium UBA3803 | reverse complement strand
TTAAAATCATTTGAAGAACTTGAAAACTTGGGAGATTTGTATATTGGTTATGATATTGCACGTCATAAGCACTTATCAGTAATAACGGTGTGGGAAAAACAAGGTGATATAAGATTTTTACGTTACGTTGTCAAAATGCACAATGTAAAATTTAAAGACCAAAAACAGACTTTATACAGTTTTTTAAGATTAAAAAATGTCCGCAGGTGCTGTATAGACAGAACAGGTATAGGTGAAAATCTTGCGGAAGATGCACAAACAGACTTTGGAAAATCAAAAGTAGAAAGCGTTTTATTTTCAAATTCTTCAAAGGAAGAAATGGCTACATTATTGTATATTTCAGTTGAGGACAGAAATATAAGAATAGATGTAAACACAGAGCAAGAAGATATTGAGGACTGGCACAGTATAAGAAAAATCCCGACAAAAGCAGGTAATACTCGGTTAGATACTGACGGTTCTGACGAAAACAGACACGCTGACCATTTTTGGAGTTCTGCTTTAGGTATTTATGCAAGTGCAAGTTCCAAAGATTTTAAAAAACCTGTAATAATAACAGGAAAGCTCAATAATAATGATAGTTTTAACGGTTTGTTAAATTTCAGGGGTGTAGCAGGCGATTTAAGAGGTTTGAATTTTTAAATGATAAATTATATGTAAATTTATTTTCACCCATGAGTTAAAGTGAATTAATAAAGTTTTAAATCGGATTAAATTTAAGTTTAGAAAAAATAAAATAAAAAGAAACGAGGTTTAAAATGTTTAATTTTTTAAAAACAAAATTTTCTATAAAAAAAGACAAATCTATTTTTGAAGAATATGCAGCTGCAAAAGATGCGGTTGGAATGTACAACTTGACAGGGAAATTACCTAATCCTGATGTGGTTTTAAGGAAAACAGGCAAGGGCTTAAAGGTTTTGAGAGAGTTAAAAAGTAATTATCAAGTCGGAACTTGTATTGAAAGCCGTAAGTCAGGAGTTACGAGTAAAAAATGGAGATTAAACAAAAAAGATTGTGCTGAAAATCAATATAAATTTTTTGATAAAATATTTAAAAATATTGATATTCACAAACTTATTGAGGATATTTTAGAAGCTCCGCTTTTTGGCTTTGCACCGATAGAAATAAGTTATGAGAAAAGCGGAAGTTATATTGTACCTGTAAGTTTAACAGCAAAACCGCAAGAGTGGTTTTATTTTAATACAGAGGGTGAATTTTTCTTTAATTCTCGTAAAAATTCAAACGGTTTTGTTATAGAGCCTGAAAATCCAAAATTTTTACTTGCAAGACACAGAGCGGATTTTTTAAATCCTTATGGTGAATGTCTTTTAAGCCGTTGTTTTTGGAACGTTATTTTTATTAACGGCGGTATGGAATTTTGGCTAAAATTTATGGAAAAATACGGTACCCCGTGGGCAATAGGTAAATATGACCGTTCGATGGACGATAGTGAGCAAAAAGACTTGTTAAAAATGCTTAAAAGAATGGTGCAAGATGCTGTTGCGGTTATTCCTGCTGACGGTAGTGTGGAATTGATTAATGCAAGTGATAAATCAGGAAGTAATGCTGTATTTCAATCATTTGTAACCAAATGCGAAAACAATATTTCAATACAAAAATGTACAAAAAAATAGAATAAATGTGTGGTGCGTACCCACTGTAACTATTCGTTATTAACGCATAGCCCGCTACGACTTAATAAATGAGTTTTTTGATATTACATTTACGATTAATAAAACACAACAGGGTGGTTAATTATGCAAGAACTAACTATAGAACAAATATTTAACCGTACTGAAACACTTGAATATTCAAAAGAATACAAATACATAGCGGATATTTCGCTATTGATTTTTATGAATTAGGAAAATATGGCGAAGGTGGAATGTCTATAACAAAAGATACACAAGATTATATGACTATTGAAGTAATCGGCAACATATACGAAAACGCAGAACTATTAGAGGAGTAATTATGAAACACGAAGTTGTAATTGAATTTTTAGAACGTCATAAAAGTATTAACGAAATAGAATTTTCAAATTGCATAGCAAAATTGGCTACAAGCAAGTTTACAAGACCTGTTGATAAAGCCAGATTAGAAAACAGAGTAAAAGTAATACGCAAAAGAATTCAGCAATTTAAGGCAGCAATAGAGGATTTAAAGACACTTTAATACATCTTTAATGCCGTATTAATAATTTAAAAAATCGTATTTTTAAATAAACAAAAATTAGTGTTTTTTGCAAAAGGTGTAACCTAAAAATAAGGGTTACACCTTTATAAATAGGTTACACCTTTTATATTTTGTAACTTATAGGATTAAATCAATAATAACGGGCTTTTTGCCATAGTTTACACCTTTTATAAAAAAGGGTTACACCTTACTACCAAATCAAGTAAGTGTCTAAAACAACCAAATACCATGCTTTATAGATATATCAACAAAAAACGGACTTACTTTTTTTGATATTTTTACTTTACTAAATGGTAGTTTTTAAATACTTTTCTCAAACCTGTTTCAACTCTCAAACCCCTTGCCCCACCTACACAATAAACCATTTTAATACATTCTTAAACTACCAATCTCTTAACATTATTATTGACACATTGCATCACC
>DFEL01000019.1 GCA_002369055.1 Cyanobacteria bacterium UBA3803 | reverse complement strand
TATCTGATAAATATAAACAAATGGCTTATTCAATGCAAACGGATAATGTCAAAATTTCTTTTGTGGATATAAAACCGAGTCTTGAAAATATTGACAGAAGTATATTTTTTACAATCGGTCGTTTTGCTCTTTCTACATATTACAGAATGTTTATACCAAGACTTTTTAAAAATTTCAAAAGAGTTTTATTTATAGATTGTGATACGGTTATATTGGATGATGTTGCGAAATTATATCAAAGCGATTTGGATAATAAGCCTATCGGTGCGGCACTTGATTTGGGTGTTAAGTATTATATATGTGACAATGAGCCTAAAAGATTAAACTATTTTGATAATATTTTAAAATTAGAGAACAAGGATAATTATTTTCAGGCAGGAGTGTTAATTTTAGATGTTGAAAAATTACAGGAACTGGATGTAGAGGAAAATTTATTGAAAATTTTAGCAAGAGTAAAATCACCAATGTATTTTGACCAATGCATATTAAACAAATTTTTTGAAGGTAATGTGAAAATACTTAATCAGGAATGGAATGTATTATGGAATTTGTTTAGAGATTATGAAAGAGTTTTGCCTGAAAATATTGCAAACGAATATAAATTAGCATACAAGCATCCAAAAATATTACATCTTGCAGGAGCAGAAAAACCTTGGTACAGCGTGTTTCATGAAAAATCTAATCTATTCTGGAAATATGCCATTCAAAGTCCATCTTTAAAAGAACTCTTTTCAGATTTGATATTTAAAAATACAAGAAAACTTCGTTTAACAAAATTAGTTTGTTTTAGTTAATGATGAATAAAAAGAATAAATTAAAAATTTTAATAGCATATCATAAACCGTCTTTTTTGCTCAAAAGTAAGATATATGTTCCAATACATGTCGGCAGAAGTATTGCAACACAAAAAAGTAAAGACGGTATGCTTACAGAAAAAGATTACAAGTGGTTGAAGAAAAACCTTGTCGGTGATGATACTGGTGAAAATATATCACATAAAAACAGAGAATGGTGTGAATTAACCGCTATTTACTGGGCGTGGAAAAATTATGATAAACTTGGAAATCCTGATTACATTGGCTTAATGCATTATAGACGTTTTTTTGATTTTAAAAATTGCAAAAACAATAAAGATATTGAAAACTTTGTTGGTAATTATGATGTTATAATACGTGTAAGAACAATACTGAATGATTATTATATAAATAATTATATCCAGTACGAACGTTCACCGCACCAGCATATAGAAGATTTGGACAAAGCAATGGACATAGTAAAAAGATTATATCCTGAATACTCAAATGCTATTGAAACATATATGAAACAAGATTATGCATTTTTCTGTAATATGTTTGTTATGAAAAAAAATATTTTCTTTGAATATTGCAAGTTTATATTTTCTGTACTGGAACAGTTTGAAAAAGAAGTTGATATTAGCGGTTATAATGTGCAGGAAAAAAGAGTTTTTGGCTATTTAGGCGAGCGTTTAACAGGTATTTTTTACACACATCTGATAAAACAAAACCATAATATAAAAACGATTGAAATTTCGCAATTACCTCAAAATAAAATACCGAATGAAACATTTTTGGACAAAGTAAAAAGGATATACAGAAAATTAAAACCGATGTACAGTTGAGGTAATATGAAAAATATTGTAGTTGGTGCAGGGCTGACAGGTTCTGTTATAGCAAATTTAATAGCAAATAAATTGGGCGAAAAAGTTACCGTAATTGACAAAAACAATTTTGTCGGCGGTAATATTAATGATTATGTTGACGAACAAACTAAAATCCACGTTCATCGCTTTGGACCGCACATTTTTCACACTAATTCAGAAAGAGTTTGGAATTACTTATCTCAATTCACTGACTGGCATGAATACTCTTTTGAACCAAATGTAGTTATCAAAGGTCAAAAAGTAACTCTACCATTTAACTTAAACACTATAAAACAATGCTTTGACGAGCAAACCGCTGAAAAATATATAAAAAAACTTGTTGAAACTTATGGAATGGAGCATAAAATTCCGATTTTAGAACTTAAACAAGCAGATGACGAAGATTTAAAATTTATTGCAGATTTTGTTTATAAATATGTATTTGAGGGATATACCGTTAAACAGTGGGGCTTAAAACCGGAAGAAATTGACCCGTCTATTACAGCAAGAGTTCCTGTATTCATAAGTTATGACAACAGATATTTTCAAGACAAGTATCAAGCCATACCAAAAAATGGCTATACTGAAATGGTTAAAAATATTCTTAATCACAAAAATATTGAAGTATGTCTGAATACAAAATATCAAGATTTAACAGAAAATTTTGACAGAATTTTCTACACAGGTTCTATTGACGAATTTTTTAATTACAAATACGGAATGTTACCGTACAGAAGTCTTACTTTTGATATTGAAACGATTGATTGTGAATATTATCAGCCAACAGCTATGGTAAATTATCCTTGCGATAACGATTTTACAAGAATAACCGAACATAAACATTTTTTAAACGAAAAATCAAAAAAAACAGTTATTTCAAAAGAATATTCGCAAGAGTTTGAGCTTGGAAAAAACGAAAGATATTATCCGATAAAAAGTTATGAAAATGCAAATTTATACGAAAAATATTTAAATGATACAAAGCATCTGAAAAATACTTATTTTTTAGGTAGATTAGGTGCATATAAGTATTATAATATGGATCAAGCAGTACTTGCAGCACTAGAGTTCTTTGATAACTTCAATAACTCTATCTAACGCACCTTGATTTGCTTCAAATACGTTTTTGCAATCTTCGCAGCACTTGTTATAAAAATCTCTATCAGAAAGCAGTTTCCGCATATATTCTTCAAGTTCTTGTGCATCTGCAACAAGTTTTGCCGCATTTGTTTGGGTTAGGAGTGCAAATATATCTTTAAAATTATGAACACATTTGCCTGAAATTACAGGTTTTTCAAATACGGTTGCTTCAAGAGGGTTATGTCCGCCTGTTTTGTTAAAGCTTCCGCCTATTATTGCAAAGTAACATAATGAATATGCCTTACTCAATTCACCCATAGTATCAAGCATTATAATTTCTTTATCGTCAAATCTGTCACCATTTGAACGCAACCCCCAATTTAAATCAGTTTTTTCTATTAGTTTTTTTACGGCTTCGTGTCTTTCCGGGTGACGTGGTGCAACAAGAAGTTTTGCGTTAGTAAATTCTTTTTTTATCTTCTCAAAAACAGGAATAATTAACTC
>DFEL01000092.1 GCA_002369055.1 Cyanobacteria bacterium UBA3803 | reverse complement strand
AATAAACTTAAAAAAGTTACAAGAAGACTTGCACAAGAATTTTCAAGAAAGCCGACTGAAGAAGAATTAGCAATGGAAATGAATGTTTCTATTTCTAAATTGAGAGAAATTATTAAGATTGCTCAAGAACCTTTGTCATTGGAAACTCCAATAGGAAAAGAAGAAGATTCTCGTTTAGGTGATTTTATTGAAGATAAAGAAGCAGATGCTCCTATTAAAACAGTGGCGGGTGATTTGTTACGTGAAGATTTGGCTGAAGTTTTATGTACCTTATCTCCACGTGAAAGAGATGTTTTAAGATTACGTTTTGGTATGGATGACGGTCGCCAAAGAACTTTAGAAGAAGTTGGTCAGTTGTTTGGTGTTACAAGAGAAAGAATACGTCAAATTGAGGCTAAGGCTTTGAGAAAATTAAGACATCCAAACAGAAGTAAACGTTTAAGAGAATATGTTGAAACTTAATTTATCAAGGGCATAAACTTTAGTTTATGCCTTTTTTGAGGTAATATGAATAATTTAAATAATCAAAAAAATCAATTTATAATTCTTGCAGTACTTCTTTTAGTTATTGGTATTGCTAATTATTTTAATTATTACGCACCGGCAAAACCTACTGAAAAAATATTTTCATTTTCTTCTCTTTCTCAAAAAGAACAAAAAGAACTTTTAGATGGTAAAAATCGTAATATTTCGGATGAAGATAATTCAAGTTCAGAAGCAGATGAGTTGTCTTTATCAGGTAATAAACTTGAATCTGATTCTTATAGTGTTTCTGATAATTATATTAATTATGCGATTGATTCAAACGGTAAGTTAGTAAAATGGAATAAGAAAAAAATTACCGTGTTTGTTTCAGATTCGGAATATAAAGATTCGATTTATGGTGCATTAAGCAAATATAATGAAGTTTTTAAGGACTATTTTAAATTTTATACTACTTCAAAAAGAGATAATGCGGATATTGTTATAGATGTTGTTGAGCATTTTGACAGCAACGATAATAAAGATTCTATTTATATGGCAGGACTTACAAATAACAGCTTTTCAAGTGATGATAAATATTTATCAAAGTCATTTATAAAAATATTATCTAAAAAACCAAATTCAAATGTTAAAGTTACACCGTCAGAGGTATATAATGTTGCTATTCATGAATTAGGACACGCAATTGGTATTATAGGACATAGTCCAAAAAATACGGATGTAATGTATGCTTCTTCAAATGTCAAAACTTTTTCATCAAGAGATATTGCAACAATTAAAATTCTTTATTCAAATGACCAGGCTTTAATTAATAGGGAAACTAAAAATTATGCTGAAACAAAATTAAAAGAAGCGGAGTTATATGCTAAGCATTCGCCTAATAAGGCTATTTCATGGGTAAATTTGGGTCGGGTATATTATGATTTAGGTAAAAAAGATGAAGCACTTGATGCTTATAAAAAGGCTTTGGAATTGGAGAATAATAATCCGTTAATTTATCAGTCTATGGGTGAATGTTACTATACGTCTAAAAAGTATGACAGTGCTATAAAATATTACCAATATGCCGTAAATTATACAAAAAATAATGAAGAAAGAGTGCCGCTTCTAAATATGCTGGGTATGTGTGAGGCAAAAAGGGATAACTATAATAATGCGTATATTTATTTTAAACAAGCATATTATTTTGACAAAGATAATGAAAAAATGTTAAATAATTATCTTGTTGCTTGTGTTGAAACAAATAAAAAAGAGGAAGTTATTGCTGCTATCGAGGATTATAAATCAAGACATCCTAATATTGTTGAAAAATCTTTTATAAAAGATGTTATGAATTGGGCAAAGTAGTTTTATTAATAATAAGTCGAAACTTTAAGTTTCGACTTATTTTACATTAGACCTCCTATAAAAGAGGTTAAAATTACTTGAAATATTTGAAGAACTATAATTGCTATTATTGGTGAAAAGTCAAGACCGCCAAATGGTGGAATTAGACTTCTAAACAAATCTAAATATACATCAGTAATTGTTCTTAATGCTTTCATAGGTTGTGCATCCCAGTCAATAGTTGGAATCCAAGTTAAAAATATTCTTATCAATATAAGAACACCGTATAAATAAAAAATTTCGTTTATAAGTTTAAGTATCATTGCTAAGTCCTTTTATACATATAAAAATCGGATAAGTATGTTACTTATCCGATTTTTAGTTAATTACATTTGAGAATTTTTGAATGTGTTAGCACAATCACAATGTTCTCTTGTTTCAGGTATTGCTTCAATAACTCTGAATAGCAAGTTTTTAACGTTTTCTAAGTTTTCGTTAAATACTCTGCAAACTTCGTGGTGTGAAACAGGAGGAACATCTCCAACCAAACCGCAGTCATGGTCTGTAATTAAGGAAATGTTTAGCGGACACATATCCATTTCTTTTACAAGGTAATTTTCAGGAAATGCTGTCATACCTATTACATCCCAACCTTGATTTGTAAAGAATTTAGATTCTGCTTTTGTTGAAAATCTTGGTCCGTTGATAACTGTCATTGTACCTGTTTCGTGAACTTTAATACCTAATTTTTTCGCAATATCAATAGCAATTTCTCTTAATTCAGGACAATATAAATCTGTTGGTGACGGATGGTGAACAACAGGTCCTTCAAAGAATGTTGATTTTCTACCGTCTGTCCAATCTACAAATTGGTCACAGATTACGAAGTCACCCGGATTTATGTGCTTTTGTAAACTTCCTGACGCACAAGGTGAAATAACTCTTTCACATCCAACGTGTTTCATTGCCCAAACATTCGCTCTGTAATTAATTAAATGAGGAAGTATAGTGTGATTTCTTCCGTGTCTTGGCATAAATGCTACTTTATGTTTACCGATTTTACCAATCATAAGGTTGTCACTTGGCATACCATAAGGTGTTTCTACTTTTACTTCTTCTACGTTGTCCAAAAATTTGTAAAATCCTGAGCCACCAAATACACCAATTGTTGCTAAATGTTTTTGTTCCATTTTTTAGTTTTTCCTTTCCTTTTATTTGTATTATAGAATTTTATTTATATTAACTTGAAAGATCAGGTATTGCCGCAGCTGCTTCTTCTCCGTATCCGTATTCTGCCATAAATTTTCCTAATGTTTTTCCGTTGTATACTGAATTATTGTCTGTTATAATTCTGTTATCATAAGTTAATCCAAATTTAAACGTATCCGGTTTTGTACAGTTTGTCGGTCCGGTTGTCAAATTTTCCCCTGAATATGGGCAATCATTTCCGTTATTGCGACCATTAACATCAAAAATAATTATATAATCCGCATCTGAGATATTTGTTTTTTTCCCGGTTGATTGTGAACTGTTATAATAAACTACCCAGTAACTGCCATTTTTTGCATAAAATCTATAATATTTGCCGGATATTGATGTTTCTGTTGTAGAAGACCTGTTCATAAATGTTCTTGAAAATAAATTTGTTGTTGCACCAGTGCTAAATGAGCCCTCTCCTGTATTTTCATTTAAATCAAACATTCTGATAGGGTATCTTCTTATATTGCCGGTGCTATCTAAAGTAGTACCCCAATTTACTTTTGGATAAACAGATTCATCTGATATAATTGAAGAAACTGTTTGTTCCATGTGGTTGTAGCAATTTCTAAAGGCTTCTTTTGTTTTATTACTTTGAATTTTCCCTATATTATTCATTGTTGCAACAGCCAATACTCCAATGATTGACATTGCAAGTAATATTTCCATTAAAGTAAATGCTGTTTTTTTCATATTAAACTCCTATGTGGTAATTATATCAAAAATAAAATGCCTTGCAAATTTTAACGTTATGTAAACCATCTGCTATCGCGTGGAATTTTAGAGTGTTTGTTAATTTTACTGTAATAAAGATAAGTTGCCGCAACAGGATCAAACGTTGTGCCATTGTCCAATACAGGCTTTATAGAACCCATTTTGTCAATTTTTAGTTTAAATTTTGTTGGTATTGGGCAAATGTTTGCATGATAACTGCAAGAAGCACCGTTTTGACCGTACAAATGCATTGTAACGTACGCATTAGGACTTGTACCGCTCATTGTGCTATCAACTTCCCAGTATATTCCGTCTGCTGTTGTAAATTTACATGTTTTTGTACTTGCTACGTTTGTTGTGTCTGTGCAATTTGTGCCGCTTAAGGCGGTTACAGGATTTACTAAAAGAGCAAAATTATACGCAAAATTATTTTTGTAAATTCCGGAAGTGTCTGTTAATCCCTTTTTATTTTCGATTGAGTTTCCTAATCTTGATAATGTTACACTGCTGTTTGCATTTGGATATAATGCCGTATCATTAAGTAAATTTTGTACTGCTTTTGCTGTTGTTGCATATCCTTTTCTAAACATGATAATGTTTTCATCAGGTTTTGAGTTGTTTACGGCAACAACTGACAATGCTGCTAATATTCCTACTACGCTAAGTACAATTAACGCTTCTGCCATTGTAAACGCATTTTTACTTTTCATTTATATCTCCTTAGATTACAAAATCTTTATATACTTGTGATTATACCACTTTGGACAATAGACTTGCAATTTTTTATTTTTTATATTAAAATATATTTACAAATGTTATGTGTTGTGAATATTACACTTATAAATTATAACCATAGCACAACAATTTACAAACACAGGAATATTTTATGTTAAGAAAGTTAGCAATACTCACGATAATGATGGTGCTAATGTTAGGACAAAAAACTATCGCAGCAGAAGTATCAGAAAACGAAGTAAAAGCTATTATCGTAAAGCATTCAATTGAACTGGGCATTGATCCCGCTTTAGGTTTAAGTATCGCAAAAACCGAATCAAATTTTAGACATAATACAAGAAGTCCATACGGTGCAGTTGGTGTTTTTCAGTTATTACCTTCAACTGCAAGAACTATGGGACTTAACCCTTATTATTTAAGTGATAACATAAGGGGTGGTTTGATGTATTACAAAATGATGTATAAGATGTTTGGTTCAACGGAATTAGCACTGGCGGCTTATAATGCGGGCCCTGTTGCTGTTTCAAGAAGAAAGGCTGTTCCAAATGCAAGCAGAAGTTTTGTAAATACAATAATGTCTGACTACAAACATTACTCTCATCATCCTGATCCGGCTATGATAAAGGCTTCAAGAAAAGCACCTGTTGTTAATGTAAGACCGATGCCTGTTAATAATAAAAAGCCGTCTGTTACTACTGCTCCGGTTTCAAGTGATAAAGGGGCAGGTTTATCAAGACATACTTTGCAAATCATAGATATCTCAGCTACAAAATCTGTTAAAGATTCTTTAATATAGTTATTGATATCTCTATTATCTGATTAAACAAATAATTTAACTGTAATGTAAATAAAAAATGGTTACAGTAAGGATGTGTTGTTAATGAAGATAAATTTGCTATTTACTTTTATTTTTGTTTATTTTAAAATATTTCCATAACACAAGAGGAATATTGTATTAATGTTTAATGAAACAAAAACACATGAAATTACTGTCGATACTGTAATTTTGACTATTAAAAATAATGCTTTACAAGTATTGCTTATTAGACGTGAAAAAGAGCCGTTTATAGGTAAGTGGGCTATTCCCGGTGGTTATGTAAGAATGTCTGAAAATCTTGAACAGGCTGCTGTTCGTGTTTTGAAAGAAAAAACAGATGTTGATAATGTATATTTAGAGCAGTTATATACTTTTGGTGATCCTTTAAGACACCCTGACTCTCGTGTTATTACTTGTGTATATTTT
>DFEL01000126.1 GCA_002369055.1 Cyanobacteria bacterium UBA3803 | reverse complement strand
AATGGCGGTAACGATACAATATACGGAAACAATGGTAATGATACCATTATCACAGGTGACGGCAATGACTACATTGACGGAGGAGCAGGCAACAACTCTATCGAAAGTGGCAGAGGCAACGATACTATTATTACAGGTAACGGTAATGACTATATTAATGCAGGGCCAGGTTCAGGTTCAGGAGCAAGTGCGGGTAATAAATATATAGAAAGTGGTGACGGTGCAGACACTATTATCTTAAATACTACATATAAGAGTACAATATATAGTGGTGCAGGAAATGACACTATAACAATAACTACAAGTGATAGCGGTCATATAATCGAATCAGGCAAAGGTAATGATGTTATTACGGATTATAGCGGTGCTAAAAACATCTATGTATTTAACGATGCAGACGGAAATGATACCATTACATTTGAAGGCAACCAAAAAGCAACCTTCCAATTTACAGGTACAAGATATGATGATTTAACATGGACATTATCAGGAAACAACCGACAAAACCTTGTTATCGGATACGGTACAAACGACTCGATTACAATTCAAAATATTAATTTAACATCAAATGATTTTGATTTCCAAGACAGTACAGGCAGCAAAAAAACAATAACAGAAGCTGTTTCAACAGTTGTAATTAATGGTAAAGACAGTGCTGACACAATAACAGGTACTATCTGGAATGATTCTATTACAGCAGGAAACAATAATGATAGCATTACCGGTGGAACAGGTAACGACACCATTTATGGTAACAAAGGCTCAGATACTATACGTGGTGGCGAAGGCGATGATGTTATATACAGTAATAACTCAACAGAAAGAGATGAAGGCGGAAGTATTACTGATACAATTTACGGTGATGCAGGTAATGATATCATATATGCTCAAACAACTAAAACAGTAATTAATGACAGTGACGGTAATGATACTTACTACGCATATCTGGATTTGTTGACAGAAATAACAGATGAAAAAGGAACTGATACTCTAAACATTATTGATACAAAAGACAATACAAATGCCGTATTTGTAAACTTCAAATTTGACTTAGACTCACATACGATTACTGACGAATTGGAAGATTTAAGCTTATACTTAAAACACGCATCAACAAATGAAAGCGGTATAATCACAATAAGCGATAAACAAGGTATTGTAATTAAAAATTACTTTACAACAGGAGAAAATACAGGCAAAATTGAAACGATACAAACTTCAGATTCAAGAAGATTAACAACCGTTGACTTGGCTCGTATCAAAGAAAGTATCCAATCATGGTTAAATGATTATCACGGAACGCTTACATCTGTTGAAGATATCTTCAAAAGTAATGATAATGACAGTAAAACGACATTACTTGCAGCATTTCAAGGTTCAAACGGAATTCAATGGTCATAATAAAAACAATTCATTCAAAAAAGCAGTTTCGTATACACGAAACTTGCTTTTTAATTTGATTTTTTGAAAATTTTATATAATAATTTACTCTATGAATATTTTATTTTTACATAGAAATTTTCCCGCACAATTTAGGTACATTGCACCTGCATTGGCTAATGACCCAAACAACAAAGTTGTGTTTATAACAAATAATTCAACAGTTAATATACCTAATATCACAAAAGTTGTTTATAATTTAAAACGTCAAATACCTGATGACTGCCACAGATATTTAAGATTTTATGAAGAATCCGTAATTCACGCACAATCAACGGCAGAAGCAGCAATAATGCTTAAAAATCAAGGGTTTATTCCTGATGTAATATACGGTCATACTTGGGGTCAGACTATGTATATGAAAGATATATTCCCTGATACGCCTTTATTATGTTATTTTGAATGGTTTTACAATGCAAAAGGTGGAGATATAGGATTTGACGGAAAAATTCCAAACATTGATGATTTGGCAAAATTACGTTCAAAAAATGCTCACCTTTTAATAGATTTGTACTCCTGTGATGCAGGAATTTGTCCGACAAAATTTCAATATAAACAATTTCCAAAAGAATTTGCTCACAAAATAAAAGTTCTTCATGACGGTATAGACACAGATTTTTGCACACCTAAAGAAGATGCTGAATTTATAATAGAAAACAAAAATCTCAAATTAACAAAAAAAGATGAAGTTATTACATACGCAACACGTGGTATGGAAGCATACAGAGGTTTTCCTGAGTTTATGAAGGCCGTAGAAATATTACAAAAAAAACGTCCTAATCTGCAAGTGATAATTGGAGGCGAAGACAGAATTTGTTACGGGCCACAACTTATAGGTACAACTTACAAAAAAATGATGTTAGAAAAACTAAATCTGGATTTAGAAAGAATACATTTTGTGGGAAGTTTACCTTTTAACAAATACATAAACCTGTTAAGAGTATCTTCTGCTCATTTATATTTAACATATCCTTTCGTATGTTCATGGTCTTTATTGGATGCAATGTCTTGTGCATGTCCTATTGTAGCTTCTGCTACCGAACCTGTTATGGAATTTGTTGAAGACAACAAGGACGGTATATTGTTCGATTTCTTTAACATAGAGCAACAAGTTGAAAAAATCGAATTTGCACTTGATAACAAAGACAAAATGAAAGAAATGGGTAAAAATGCACGTCAAAAAATCCTTGATAACTATCAGCTAAAAGACTTATTGCCTAAACATATTGAAAATTTAAAACAACTTGCAAATAAAATCTAAAAAGTTGGCATATTTAGTGTTTAAAAGATTTTAATTATTAAGAGAATAAGTTAAAATCTTTGCCTGCGTGGTCAGAAATGATTGATTTGATTGATTCCAATTCAGTTTGTAATGCTGAGTGTT
>DFEL01000026.1 GCA_002369055.1 Cyanobacteria bacterium UBA3803 | reverse complement strand
GATTTAACTAAAAACTACGAAATAATGAAAGATAACAATATTCCTGCTGAAAAACGTGCAGGCATGTGCAAAAAAATTGAAATTGCATTAGCAGGCGAAGGTGAACAAGGCAGAACAACATCTGAAATTATTAAAGACGTAGTTAAGGAAATCAGAAAAAATCAACCTGCAACTAATACAACAAAAGAAACAGGTAGAGGTAACAAAACTCAAGGTCATCACGACAACCACCAACAAACAGGTAAAGCAGGTGGCAAACACAGACCTAACAAAGGCGGAAAAAGACACTTTGAAGTTGCAGCATAATTTCAGAGAAGAAAATAAGGAAAATAAAGTGAACTAAATAAAGCGGTAACATTTGTTACCGCTTATTTTTTAACAAATGTTTATTTGTTGTTAATGTGTTATTTGCATTTTATTAAAAATTTGCTAAGATAATAGAAAGGAGTAATTTATTATGAATAGACTGTTTACAATATTTTGGAATAAATACTTATCAAGAACCAATAAAAAGCAATGTACGAAAAATATATTTGCATTTACATTGGCTGAAACTTTGGCTGTAATTGGTATAATTGGTGTTATTGCAGCTTTGACGCTGCCAAATCTTAATCAATCGACAGGAAATAAAGAAACTGTTGTAAAATTGCAAAAACTATATTCAGACTTAAATAATGTTTATGGTCAAGCAATTGCAGTTTATGGACCTATTCAAAAGTGGCCGAAAGGTGCAGATCACTCAGTAACTTTTTCAGACCGAATGCGTGATTTTATGAAAAATACAAAGTACTGTCCGCCTCAAAACACGACATGTTGGCCAAGAAATGATAATTTATCTTTGCCATCTTTTATAACTGCCGATGGTTCTACTTTTGTTGTTTGGGGTGATTTTAACTGTACCGGTACAGAAGAATTGACTCCGATAAATGATGTTGTTTGCGGTTCTATCCCTGTCGATATTGATGGTCCAAACAAAGGTTCAAATGCCAATGGTATTGACAGATTTACATTTATAATATCCAAGAGAAATGGAATTCTGCCAAGAGGTGGGCAGAGTGATGCTTGGACACAAGGTAATCTGATTAATGGTTGTTTTAAAGACCGTTGGGCAGGATGTACCGGCTGGGTAATCGAAAACGGCAATATGGATTATTTGAAGGCCGATAGTAATGGTAAATGCAAAAATAGTAATGTAACATTAAGTTGGACAAATACAAGTTGCAAGTAGAGTATATATTTTTGTAATATAATTATTTTATGCAAACAAGAGATAAAACAGCTGTAATAATTGGGGCAGGGCCTGCCGGACTTGCTGCGGCGTATGCTTTTTTAACTGAAACGAATGATATCAAACCGATTTTAGTTGAAAAATCAGATTCTGTCGGCGGTATTTCAAAAACAGTATTTTTTGACGGTAATGGTATTGATATAGGTGGACACAGAATGTTCTCTAAAAATCAGCAAATAGTTGATTTGTGGGAATATTTTTTGCCTGATGAAATTAAAAACAATATTAATCCTGATGAGCAGGATATTGTTATGCTTAGACGCAAAAGATTTTCTGAAATTTTTTATTTGAGAAAATTGTTTGCATATCCTATAAGTATGTCGCTAAAAACTTTTAAAAATATGGGATTAAAACGGACAATTATTGCAGGATTTAGCTATTTAAAATCGGCAATTTTTAAGAGGAAAGAAAATAATCTTGAAGATTTTATGATTAACCGTTTCGGTAAAGTTCTTTATAGTATGTTTTTTGAAAGTTACACCGAAAAAGTTTGGGGACGTCATCCTCGTAATATTTCAAAAGAGTGGGGAGAGCAAAGAATTAAGGGGCTATCTCTTGTGAAAGCGGTGTTAAATGCACTACATTTAACAAAAAAGAAGGAAACAACTTTAATTGAAGAGTTTTCATATCCAAAATACGGATGTGGACAATTATGGAATTTAATGGCGTGTAAAATAGTTGAACTTGGCGGTGAAATTCATTATAATTCTGAAGTTGTAGGTATTTGTAATGATGATAACAAAATTTATTCTGTCAAAATTATAGAAAATGGTGAAGAAAAATATATTGATGCTGATTATTTCTTATCATCAATGCCTATAAAAGATTTAGTTTGTTGTATGACTAATAAAAATGATGATATGGTTAAAATTGCTTCCGATTTACCATATCGTGATTATATGCTGGTTGGTTTATATTTGAATGACCTAAGCTTAAAAGAAAATGGCAAATTAACACACGATTGCTGGATTTATATTCAAGAACCTGATGTTAAGTTGGGCAGAATGCAAATTATGAATAATTGGTCGCCATATTTGGTTAAAGATAAAGACAAAATATTTATAAGTTTAGAATATTTCTGTAATGAGGGCGACGAATATTGGAATATGTCTGACGAAGATTTTATAAAAATGGCAGTTGATGAAACAGCGAAACTTGGAATAATAAAAAAAGAAGACGTTATAAATTCAACTCGTTTAAGGGTTCAAAAGGCATATCCTGCGTATTTTGACAGTTACATAGATTTTGATAAAATTCGTGAATATTTAGATAAGTTTGAAAATTTATATTGTATAGGCAGAAATGGTCAGCACAGATATAACAATATGGATCATTCCATGCTAACGGGTATGGAAGCAGTTAATGTTATTTTAGGCAAAGTTACAAAAGATGTTTTGTGGAATATTAATGCCGAACAGGAATATCATGAAAGTAAATAAATTTACGATATTATGCTTGGTTATATATGCTGCTGTTACAATTTATTTTAACTATACTCACGTAATGTGGTTTGATGAAGCACATTCTTGGTTAATTGCAAAACAGTTAGGCTTTGTTGATATGCTTAAATATATCAAGAATGAGGGGCATTTTTTTGTTTGGCAAGTTTTGTTATATCCTTTTGCACACATAAAATTTAATTTGTATCCTTATGTAATGAAAGTTTTAAACTGGTCTTTTTGCATTTGTGCCGTAGTTATACTATGGTGGAAAGCACCTTTTAATAATTGTATAAAAGCACTAATAACCTTTTCGTTTCCATTTTTGGTTTGCTATTCCGTTCTTGCAAGATGCTATTCAATTGGTATTTTACTTTTGTTTGCACTCGCAGCTTTGTATGAAAATAAATTTAAATATCCAAAAACTTATGCATTATTGTTGATTTTATGTGCCAATACAAGTGTAATGGCATTAATAGGTGCTACTGCTTTTGGAGTTTTGTTTTTGTATGATTATATAAGAAATTATGAAAAAAAAGATAAAATATGTGTTTATATGATTTTATTTTTTGGGGCATTGTTAGTTTTATATCAGTTGTTTAATATAGGGTATTTTGAGCCGATTTCTTTAAACAGAAAACCGCATATAAGCGTAAGAATATTTAGAAATTCGTTTATAAACGGGCATTTGATTATAAATTGTTTATTAACAGGATTATTTTCAATTCCATTACTTAGATATTTTTATGAAAATAAAAAATCTCTATTTTTTATAAGTTTTACGTACGCAATACTTTTGATATTTTTAATGGCTGTTTATGGTGGCAGTTTTTGGCATTCATATTTTTTCTATATATTTTTAATTATTGCTTTGTGGATAAGCAATGATGTTAATAATTTGAAAATTAAAAATTTTGCAATAATAACTTTTGCTATAATATCTTTGATTTTGGTATTTCACAAGCCTGTTGATAAAGATTATTATCAGGTTTTTGGCAGAAAATCTTTGGATTTATTAAATATTATTGAGCGTGATGAAAACTTAAATCATTCTACAATTATTCAGAATTCAGGAATTTTGTATGAAATAATACCGTATTCATTCGGAAAATCGTATAAATTAAAAAATCACTGTCATCAAGAGCAAAACACCGATTATGATTTGCTTAATAATAACAATAAAATTTGTGCAATAAAAAACACAATGGAGCAGGCAAAAAGATATCCTAAATTATTAGAAAAAATAATTGATAAAAATACATATACATTTATTGACACAAGAGAATATAAAATTAATTCGGATGTTAAAATTAATAAATTTTACTTTAAAAAATACAAGTGTTTTGAACAATATTGTTTCTTTAAAATAAATGTAAAATAATTGTAACAAAAAGCAAAAAAAGGCTTAAAAATAGCAAAAAACATGTAAATTTATACTTTAAATAAATATAAAAGTGTGTAAAAAATAAGGGTAAAATTGTGAAAATTAATCCGATTTCAAGTAATGTTGTTAGTTTTCAAGCAGCAAAGAATGTAAAAAATAATCCTGCTTTGAAATATGCTTCAGATGTTATCAACATTAACAAAAATACTATTGGTGTAGAACGTCAAGGTAAAAACCTTCACGTATCATTTACAGGTAATTTCCAAAACCCTGTTGAAGCAGGTGTTCAATTTAAAATAGCAGGTGTAACTCGTCACCAAAAAGGTATGGGTGGTGCTCATGCTATGGCAACTGATGATAACTTGGTAAGATTGGCAAAATCTGACTGGAAAGACGGTCAAAAATTAGATTATGCCTATGACGAAGTTACAAAAAATATTACACTTAAAGATCCTAATTTTGGTGAAATTGGCACAGTTCCTGCTCCTGTTGCAGAAAGTTTTATGAATGTTATCAATACAGACAAAGATAATTTTCAATTTGAACTTACAAATGTTACAGGTGGTGTAACTTCTGATTTCCCAATTATTGCAGCAAAAGCTAACTTAAAATATACAGGCAATGATGCAAAAATTAGAGAAAATGCTCAAAATGCGTTTAATGCTTTAATTGATTCAAAAGATGCAAAAGTTTCATCTTCTGTTTCAATTTATCAACCTGATTTTTCACCAAAACAAGTTTTAGAAAGAATTTTTGATGTTGAAGGTAAAAGAAACGGTTTAGGCGAAGTTAGAAAAATAAAAGACGCTGTTGATACAATCGTAAAAGAAATTAAAGACCCTAAAAACAAAAATATTTTAGTTTTGGGTCACTGTTCACCGGACGGTGATACAGTAGGTTGTGTAATCGGTATGACAGCTGCTTTAAAAGGTGCTTTCCCTGACAGAAATGTAGATGCTTCAATTGATGATGATATTCCAAATTCTTTTAGTAAAGTTCCCGGTGTTGAAGATATTAAACGTCCATATAACGCAAAAGCCGTTAATTCTGTAAAGAAAAATATTGAAATGCTTGAAAAAAGCACAAATCCTGCGGCTAAAAAGCAAATTGAAACATTAAATAAGGAATTAGAAAGATTAACAGATAAGTCAAGATTATTCGACCCTAGCACTGTTGATGGCAAAGATGCTAAAAAATATGATTTAGTAATTATGTTAGACACTCCAACAGAAGGCCGTTCAAGCAGAGCATTTAAACCATATTTTGAAAATGCAGGTAAAACAATTTTTATTGACCACCATCCGTTAAAACAAGCAGAATGGGCAAATGCAAAAGAAAAATTAGGCTTTGATATGGGTAAGGCTATTCAAGATAAATTAGCTTTAGTTGTTGACTCTGTTCCTGCTGCAACTCAAATTGTTACTGCTGTTTGTGACAAAGCAGGAATGTTAGGAGAAATGTTTAAAAATTCTGTTGACAATGCGAAAAAATTTGTTGCAGGTATTGTAACAGGTACTCAAACAGATACTTGCGGATACAAAAATCAAGCAAATTATCATCCGTCAGATGCTAAATTACCTCAATCTCAAAAAGCAAACTACTACCCTGAAGGTATGTCTAACTACTTAATGAATAAATTAGACGGTGAAATTAATAAAAAATGGATGAGAGAAAACTTATTCTATGAATTACCAAATCAACCATTAACAAATAATTTAGGACCAAAAGATGCGGTATTAATGATGGCTCTTAGAGGTCGTGAAATGTATCCTGAAATTGGCTTAGGCATGATGAGAGTAAATTATGCTGTTATGGAAAACATTTTAAACGAAGCAAAAAAACAAGATGAAAATGTACAAATGACAGATGTTTATAACTCATTTAAAAATTGTGAAGTAATGTCTGCATTAAAAGCAAATCCTACATTCTCAAGACCAAATCCAAACCCTGTAACTTATGCGGAAAAAGCAGCAGAAACTTACCGCTCTGCTTATGATTGCGACAGAGTTGCAGTATTTATGGCACAAAATCAAGTTGAAGGTTCAATAAATAAATTTTCACAAATTGCTGATAAAAACATGATTAGTTTCTCATTCCGTTCTGGTGGTGAAACAAATGCTGCACAAGTATTGGCAACAGTATTTGGTGGCGGCGGACACGCAGCAGCAGCAGGTGCTAACTTATCAATGAAAGGTTTAGATTTTAAATCAAAATTAACTGTAAAAGTTGACGGTAAAGTTGCAAGTGCAAAAGAAATTTTTGAAGCAGCAAATAACAATGTAAATGTTTCAAACAATAATAAAATCAATTTCAAAGATAAAGCAAAAATGATGAAGAAAATTGAAATTGAAATGTCTCAAGACGGTACAGGCAGAACTTGCGGTGAATTAATTAAAGATGTTCTTACTGAAATGAGAGCTTCTCAACCTGTAAAAACTTCTACATACGGTAAGAGAGCATAAGATAATTTCTGAATACTATAAAATATCTAAAACCATAAGGTTTTAGATATTTTTTTGAGTATAATTTATATATGAAATTATTTAAAAAACAAAATTTGGTAATGATAATATCGTTGTTACTGTGGATTACAGTTACATTAATAAGAGTATTTAATCATTCCCCATGGTATGATGAGGCTCATGCTTGGACAATAGCAGAACAATTAAATTTATTTGAAATAATAAGATTAATGCGTTTGGAAGGTCATACATTTATTTGGTATTTGTTGTTGATGCCGTTTGCAAAAACAAATTTTATGTATCCTTATTCAATGTTGTTATTAAATTGGATATTTTGTTTTATTGCAATACTAATATTATGGCTGAAATCACCGTTTAATAATTGGATAAAGTTTTTAATAAGTTTTAGTTTTCCGTTTTTGGCGATGTATCCTGTTGTTGCAAGATGTTACGCAATAGGTATAATGTTATTGTTTATGCTGGCTGCAATGGATAATAAAAAATTAGAGCATCCAAATTGGTATGCATTGCTGCTTGTTGTTTGTGCGAATACAAGTATTATGGCAGGTGTTGGGGCATTTGCGTTAGGGATAAAATTTTTATATGAGATGATAAAAGAAAAAAAATTTTTCTTAAGTTCAGTTGTAATTTCTTTGTTCGGTGCAGTTCTTGTCTTAGTGCAGTTATTAAATAGCCAAAATAGTGTAATTTTTCATAAAACAATTGGATTACAGATGTTTAATACTTTGTTTATAAATGGTTTGGGGGTATTTAATTTAATTTGTTTTTGTATATTTGTAATATTATTATTAATTTTTTATTTGAGAAATAAAATCTTTCCAGGTGTGTTAATTATTACTTATATTGGACTATGCTTAATTTTTAATCATTATATAGGCGGATATTGGCATCATTTCTTCTTTTATGTATACTTTATAATTTCTTGTTGGCTTATATTAGATAAAACCGGTGAAAATCCGATAAGGTTAAAACACATTCCTATTTTTATTTTAATTGCTGTTTCGCTGCTATATTTGTTTTTTAAACCGGACAAAGAAATGTTTGATGTTGTATGGAAGAACGATTATACTAATATTTCAAAAAATATATTGAGTGATGAAAATTTAAAAAACGCAAGAATTATCCTATACAGAACGTATGATAATGCAATGATGCCATATTTATCAGGTAAAGGTATTAAATTGATTAATTATTGTACGGGTAATTTGGCTGATTATAATAACAGGGCATATTTTTTATCTGATTATTGTGCTATTGATACACAAGGTAATCAGTTAATAGTATTTAAAGAAAGTATTATAGATAAGTGGTTTAACGATAGCTTATATTTGTTTACGACTAAGAAGATACAGGCTGAGTTTATGTCTTTTCATTCTAAAAAATATAAGTATTCAGTATATAAAGATTTTGGAAGTATTTACCTTTGGAAAGTTGATAAAATAAAATAACTCTTAAAACTTTAATGTACATGATAAAAAATAGACCATTTGATTGATTTTTTTTGCAAAATATCAACCGTTTAATGTATGGTCAATTAATAATAAATAATGTAATCTGATAACGTGATAGATGTGTAATTCTATCGGGGCAAAGAGGTAAATTTGAAAAAATATTCATTCAGATTACAACCGGTGTTGAACTTAAAAGAAAAGGCACTGGAAGACAAAAGATTAGAAATGGCGAAAGTCATTAAATTGTTGAATGATTTGCAAATAGAACTTGATACCCTAAAGAAAACATATTCATCATACAGATTGCAGATAGAAGAAATATCACTGTCAAGTGAGGCTTTAAATGTTTCTGAATTAGCAACTTGTAACTCATATATGAGTACACTCGAACAACAGATGCAAGACAAACAAAAAATGATTGAACATACTCAAAGAGTTCTGCAAGTTAAGCAAAATGAAGTAAATGAGGCATTAAAAGAAGTAAAAGTACTTGATAAATTAAAAGAAACTCAGTCAAAAAAATTCTATGATGCAGTTTACAAAAAGGAAGCAGAAGAAATAGATGATATTGTAACTGCAAGATATAAAGTTCAACAAGTATAGAGGAAAAATGACACAACAATTCGATTTAGCATTCAAAACTTCAAATAACATGGATAAAATGATGTCAAATACAACAACATCATCATTTTCATCAAAAGATAACAATAACGAAATTGGTACTCAATTTGGCAGTTTTCTTGAAAATGCAAATAAAAATTATTCAACTTCTTCAAAAAATAATGATTCAAAAACCGAAAATAGATATCAACAAAAAAAAGAAGACAAGACAAATTTTGTAAGTGGTAAATCTGATGACAGCAATACAAATAATTTTGTAAGCCAAAATAATGATAATGTAAAAAACGATATTCAAAATGATGAACAATCTATAAAAGATAGCGGTTATATCGCTAAATTTGAAGAAAAAGATGTTAAAGCGGAACAAGCTAATTTACAAAGTAATGAAGTAGTTTCTGCTGAATCTTTTGATGAAGAGGTTAGTGAACTTATTGAAGAACCATTGAATGAGGTTCTTTTATCCTTAAGTACTTTGCCAAACATTGATATTGATTTGAAAGTTGAAGCAGTGCCTGAATTAAAAACTGAAAATACCGTGTTATTAGAAAATGATATACCGGCAGATGCGTTAAAAAGCAGTATCAGTTTTGATACAGTTTTTGCTAACGCAGAAAATGTTACAAAAGAAGAGCTTAATGTTGTTGAAGATTTAACTAAAGATGTTGTTGCTTCAAAAGAAGATTATATTTCAGCAATGTATAAGTCTAAAGAAATTGGCGATAATACTAATTCTGTTCAACCGAAAGCAGAATTGGCTAAAGATGCGAATATAATAAAAACTGCTGATGTAAAAGCAGATATTTTAAAAGAAGAAGTTGTTGCTGAACCAGTGCAGCAAGTTGCATTAAAAGTTGAAAATGTTATGCAAGATGTAGAAAAAGTACAAGATAGCAAAAATACGAATAATCAAAATGTGGAAGTGAAAATACCATTAAAGAACGAAGAAGTAT
>DFEL01000172.1 GCA_002369055.1 Cyanobacteria bacterium UBA3803 | reverse complement strand
TTATGGCAAAAAAAGATGAAGAATTGTTCTTGGATGAACAAGCTGAAGTAGTAAAAACAAGTAGAGATTTAGTCGGAGATATTGTTGTTGGAGATGGAGTTCCGTCAAAAGCCAAAAAGACAAAAACCGCAAAACCAAAAACAGAACGTAAGCCAAGAGCTAAAAAAGAAAAGGCTGAAGCTTCTGAAGATGTAAAAGAAGTTAAAGAAGAAGTAGTTGAAAAGCCTAAAAAAGCACCTGAAAAGCGTTGGTATATTGTAAATACTTATTCAGGATATGAAAATAAAGTTAAAGTAAATTTAGAAAAACGTATTGAATATATGAACATGTCTGAAAAGATTTTCAGGGTAGAAGTTCCTCAAAAGACAGTTACACATGTAAAAGCAGGAAAGAAAACCGAAAAAGACGAAAATGTTTTTCCAGGATATGTATTGGTAGAGATGATAATGGATGAGGACAGTTGGTATGTTGTTAGACATACGGCAGGTGTTACTCGTTTTGTAGGTACAGCAAAGAATCCTATTCCTGCAAAGGATAGTGAAATTAAAAAAGTTATCAACAGAACATCATCTGCTGCACCTCAAAAAATTGAACTTGATGTTAAACCTGGTGATAAAGTTCGTATTACATCAGGACCGTTTGCCGAATTTGTTGGTGATATTACAGAAGTATATCCTGATAAGGCAAAATTAAGAGCAAATGTTTCTATATTCGGACGTGAAACTCCGGTAGAATTAGAATACAAACAAATTCAAAAATTATAATTGAGCAGGTTGCTCAGTACAAAATTGTGGAAGGGGACTCCCGTTATTACCACAGAAAGGATAAGAAATGGCAAAAAAAGTAGTAGGAAAAATTAAACTCCAAATCGAAGCCGGTAAAGCAAATCCGTCTCCACCTGTTGGTCCTGCATTAGGTCAACACGGTGTAAACATCATGGATTTCTGCAAACAATTCAACGCTAAGACTGAATCTCAAGCAGGTTACATTATTCCGGTTGTTATCGATGTTTATGAAGACAGAAGTTTTACTTTCGTGACAAAATCACCTCCGGCTCCTGTTCTAATTAAGAAAATTTTAAATCTTCCTAAAGGTTCTGCTACACCAAACAAAACAAAAGTTGGTGAAATTACTCAAGAACAACTTGAAGAAATTGCAAAAATCAAAATGAACGATTTAAATGCAACAACATTAGAAGCAGCAGTTGAAATGATTAAAGGTTCATGCAGAGCAATGGGTGTTACTGTAAAGCAGTAACGTAGAGAATGGAAGGACATTATAGTCCGCTAATACCACGAAAGGAAAATTAAAATGGCTAAATTAACAAAAAAACAACAAAAAATGCAAGAGTTGTTGGAAGGTTTTGAACAACCTACAAGCGGCTTAGAAGCATTAAAGAAATTAAAAGAAATCTCAGAAGCAGTTTCTAAATTTAATGAAACAGTAGAATGCCACATGAGATTAGGTATTGAAGTAAAGCACGCTGATCAGCAAATTCGTTCAACTACCGTATTACCTGCAGGCTTAGGTAAAACTGTAAGAGTTTGTGTAATTGCAAAAGGTAATAAAGTAGATGAAGCAAAAGCTGCTGGGGCAGACTTTGCAGGAACAGAAGATATCATCGAAAAAATCGAAAAGGGTTGGTTCGAATTTGATACTTTAATTGCAACACCTGACTGTATGGGTATGCTTGGTAAATTAGGTCGTGTATTAGGTCCAAAAGGCTTAATGCCAAACCCTAAAACAGGTACTGTTACTCTTGAAGTTGGTAAAGCAGTTCAAGATGCTAAGGCTGGTAAAGTTGAGTTCCGTGCTGATAAGCAAGGTATGATTCACTGCCCTATCGGTAAAGTTCAATTCAGCGTTGATGATTTGATGAAAAACTATGCTACACTTGCTGAGGCAATTATTAAAGCAAAACCTTCTTCAGCAAAAGGTACTTACATTAAATCAGCATACTTATCAACAACAATGGGCCCTGGTATTAAATTGGATACTAAAGCATTACCTGCGGAAGTAAAAGATTATTTGGGTTAATTTATTAGAATTATGAAAAGCGTGGCATTGCCACGCTTTTTTATTAGGAGTTTATATGAAAAGAGGTCTTTTTATTACATTTGAGGGTGCTGATGGGTGCGGTAAAACTACTCAAATAAAATTATTGCAAGAGTATTTGCAATATAGAGGGTATGAAGTTGTATTAACACGTGAACCCGGGTGTGCAGGTTTAGGACAAAAAATTAGAGATTTGCTATTAAATTATGATGGTGAAGTTTCACCTGTTTGTGAATCTTTTTTATTTCTTGCTGACAGAGCACAAAATGTTGATGTAATTGTAAAAAGAAATGTTGACTTGGGTCGCATTGTAATTAGTGACAGGCATACAGATTCTTCTCTTGCTTATCAAGGATATGGCAGAGAACTTGACGTTGAAAAAATTGATATGCTTAATAACATTGCAACAAGCGGATTAAAACCTGATTTAACTTTTGTTTTTGATATTGATGTTGAAACTTCTATGGAAAGAATTGGAAAAGAAAAAGATAGAATGGAATCTTCAGGTAAAGAATTTTTTGAAAGGGTGCGTCAAGGTTACTTAAAAATTGCTCAAAAAGAACCAAACCGCATCAAAGTTATTAATGCGGTTGATTCTGTTGAAAATATACATTCTAAAGTTGTTAATTTATTTGTTGAACTCGAGGAAAAACTCCTTAAGTAAATTATAACCTTTTAAGAAGCTTTTATAGTCAATTTTTTCATCTGCCGAGTGCATATTATAAAGGTCAGCAAGTCCCATTAAGAATGGAATGAACGTTTCACCTTTAGCGTTTTTGTGTTGGCAGTAGATGTGTGTTTCTGCCCCTGCATGGAACGAATTTATTATATATTTAACTCCAAGTTTTTTGGCAGCACGCTCAAAAACATTAGGTATATATGTGTCATTTGATTTTTCAAATGCAGGCATTTTTTGCTTAAATGTTCCTTTTGCTTTTGCTATACCATTGTACTTTTTGTTAAATTCTTCAATTATTTTTTGAATTTTATCTATTAGTTCATTTTCTTTGGCAAGATTTGCACTTCTTATGGAATATGTTGCTTCTGCATAAGGATTTAAAACATTAGTAACGTTTATATCACCTGCTTTTATTCCACCTAAATTAATTGATGTGACAACTCCTGTTTCATCCTCATAGTAAACACCTTGAGGAATATTATTGCAAAGTTCTGCCATTAATTTTGCAGCATTTGGTTTGGTCTTGTCCGCTATTTCAATACCTGAATGACCGCCTTTGCAGTTGATTTCTACGTGTCCGTTGCAATAACTTGCACCTGATACTTGAAGCACTCCAAATTCATCTGCATCGCAGACAATTACGTATTTTGCATTTAAGTTGTTGAAATTAAAGTTCTTAATACCTGACATTCCATTTTCTTCATCTCTTGTGAATACAACTTCAAGTCCGCCATGCTTCATATCAGAATTTTTAGTGTCTTTCAATAACTTCAAAGCAGCAGACATTCCAAATTTATCATCTCCGCCAAGAGTTCTGTTGTTTGCGTGAATGTAATCTCCTTCAAGGATTGGTATAACCGGTGAATCATCTCCTACAACGTCCATGTGCGATGAAAGTGCTATAAGAGGCTTTGTTTCGTCAGTTGCAGGTAGTTTGATTATTACGTTATTATAGTCATCTGTCATAAAGTCCAGATTTTCTTTCTTGCAAAATTCCTTTACCCATTCGACAACTTTTTCTTCATGAAGTGACGGAGAGGGTATACTTGTTAAATTGTAAAAAATGTCAATTAGTTCTTCTTTTTTTCTTAAATTTTCCATGTTAAAATCCTCTAAAAAATCTTTGCCCTGTACCACCTTCACCGATTTGAACTTTTATCGGTCGCATACACTTCGGGCATCTTCCTGTATATGCTGTTCCTTCTTTGTTTTTGTAAATTCTTCCGTAAACACCGCAGCAATCAAACATAATACCTAAAAATTTGTTTGGTGTTTTTTTATTATTTTCTTCTTGCATTAATTAAACCACCCTTTTTTGTAATTTGCAGGAATAATTGAGCAACAATTGTTTGAAAAGACGCTTTTTGTGAGTGTCTTTATATATTTATCCTGCAAGTGAGCATAGTCAAATAAAATTATACCTCCAAGATTTAGTTTTCTTGTTTCATGTATTTGCCTTATCAAATCTTCAGATGAACCGTTCATAAATGTTACAAAAAGTCCTGCATAAAGTTTTGTTCGGGGTGACATATCTTTTAGCATATCAAATATCATAACTTTTATTGTTTTGGCATCACATGTTAGGTATAACGGTGTAAATGCGTCTACGTAGTTGTTATCTGACCAAGTTGACCAATCTTGTTGTTTAGTTTCAAGTGCCATCGTTCTGTTTGGAAATACGACTGCTGTTATTGTAATTTTGTTATCTCTGCACAATTTTGATACTTTTGATATAAAAAGTGTTACCTTATCACGTCTGTAATTGTCCCAATCAGACCATACTTTTGTTCCATAGGTTATATCAATCGGATCTTGACCGTATATAGTTTTAAATTCTTCTCTGGCGTACTTTGTATATCCCCAATTTGATTGGGCATATCCTGCATATTTTGACGCAATTGACTGTGGGTACCTGCAATAGTCAAAATTAAAACCATCAGGTTGATATTTTGTAATTATTTCTTTAACTAAATCTGTCAAAAAGTCTTGAACTTCAGGGTTAGAAGGGTCTAAAAAGTATCCGTTGTGTTCGGATACCGATGTAACAGGTACTTCTGAATCTTTATTTTTTAGGTTTAAATTTGACCATTCAGGTTTAACAGCCAAAATAGCGGTATCTGTTTGCGGTTTGTTACCAAGATAAAATGCTTCAAACCATATATTAACTTTTATATTCCTTTTGTGTGCTTCTTTTATCCATATAGCAAGTGTATCTATACCTTTAAATTGCTCATTTTGCTCCGTGAAGCCATAATTTTTCATAACTTCACTCGGGTAGATTGTTTTACCATGAAAATATGTTTCTAAGAATACATTGTTTATTCCGGAGGCTTTAAGCTTGTCCAGTGCAGATATAATTCCTGCTTCAGAATTGCTTGTAGGTCTAATCCATATACCTTTTAACTCGTTTGCTTTGTAAGGTATTGCTGTTGCAAGTGCGTCATTTGCGTTTTGCATTGCAAGTTGTGCAAATTCTTTTGCAGAGGCTGAATTTCTGTGTGCTTTTCTTAAGTTTCTTTTTGCTTGGCTTATTAGCTCTTTTGTGGGTTTCGCATAATAGTTGTAGCTATTGTGCATATAATAATTTACCATTGTATTTGCTTCTTCAATTTTTTCTTTTGCTGCAAATATATAGCTTTCTGATGTTGTAAGTGCAGTAATAGTTTTTGTATCTGTATCAATGTAAATTTTTGTTCCAACGTGTATATTTTGGTTTAGCCAAGTTTTTGCTCTTCCGTGAGCACTTATAACCAAACCATTTGTTGGTATAAGTGAATCAGCACCACTTAATGATGTAACGGTATTTCCTTCAACAATTGCTTCTGCACCAAATTCATTAGTATTTGTTGATATTCCGTGTGCTGATGAATATATTACCAATTGATTAGCACCACGCATACCGGGATATCCGCTTCCTGCAAGATTGTTTTTAAGTGTAGGGTCAATTGCATTGTATCGGTAGGAGCTTTTTTGATAAACTTGTTCATGTGTTGTCGGTATATACTCAAAATATGGGCTATCAGACGCAAGTGCGTAGTTTTGTATACTTATAAGTATTATAAGTGATAATAATAATTTAATTACTGATTTTTTCATTGTGTGTACCTCTAATCATAGTAAAATGGTTTCTTACGAAAATAATACTGCGAATTTTTATATTTTAAGTCATCTATCATACGTATTTTTGCTTTTGCGGCAGTATCATTGGGTCTTGCTGATAAAGCCTTTGCATAGGCATCTCTGGCTTTCACCAAATCAGCTAATTTTTCGTTCGTTTCTCCCAGTTTAAAATTAACTTCATATTTATTATAGTAATTGTATTTTGATGCAGCCTTAAGATATTTTACAGCATCGTTAAAGTTTTGCATGTCGTATGTAACCAGTCCATAGTAGTAATTTACTGTCGGATTTTTTATGTTCATATTTAAGCCTTTGTTTAAATATGATTTAGCAAGAGAGTATTTTTTTAATTTGCCATATATGTAACCTATTTTTCCATAAACATCTATTAATTCCGGATTTGCTTCTGTTGCTGCAATGTAAGAACCTAATGCTTCTCCGTAATAAAATAGTTGTTTTTCTTTTGTTATATTTTTTGTTTTTTCTGCTTTATTTAAGAAGTTATCTCCAAGTTTTACATATTTTTTTGCTTGAATAACAGAGTAGTCAATATTTACGCTATTGTATTCAACTGCACCGTCAAGTGCATTTGCACTATTAGTACAAAAGATTATACACAAGATTATTGATATAATTGTAAAATTTTTCATAATATGTATTTGAAATTCAACTTAATAATTCACAACATCTACTATTATATCAATAAAATTTAAGTTATCATAATACTTAACACGGGGTAATATTTTGAATCAACTATTTTTTTTATTAATGTTCATAATTCTATCTGCTGCATTTGCTGTTGCTTCGGTATTAGCAGGTTTTTTTGTCGGATATAAATCTAATGAAGTTGAAGATTTGCCTTATGAATGTGGTATGAAAACTTTTGGAAATGCAAAAATTCAATTTGATGTTAAATTTTTAAATTTTGCAATTATGTTTTTAATATTTGATGTTGAAACTATTTTTTTATTTCCTTTTGCTGTTGCTTTAGGTGAATTAGAAATATATGTTTTATTTGAAGCAGTTATTTTTACATTAATTTTTTTGTATTCATTATTTT
>DFEL01000029.1 GCA_002369055.1 Cyanobacteria bacterium UBA3803 | reverse complement strand
ATCCTTCCAGAAAATCCTTTTGATATTCTGCCTGGCACTTGATCTTGTGCGGTTAGTTTTTACAATAATCATAATCAAGAAAAGTAAAAGGGAACAATAAAAACTGAATCCAACGTCATGAAAGAAATCCAGCCGTACCTCTGGCAGATTTGATTATTGACCATAGGTTTATAGAGTATTAGTATAAAAATGAATATATTTTATTGAGGTTATGTTATGAAATACTGTCCTGTTTGTGGTTTTGTTACAGAAGATAAGGAAATTTGTTTTTGTGCAGATGATGGATCAAAATTAATAGAAAAATCTGAAGAAGTTAAGAATGCTGTTTTAGAAAATCAACTTGATACATCTTTTTTACAAAATATTCCTATTGTCTCATTGGATGACGATATCAAAAATAATACAATTGAAAAGGATAAGTTGAAGTATTCATCTATATGGATAGCTCTTCTTAGTGTTTTATGTTTTGTATTATTAATTGTCGCTTTTAGTCTGAATATGAAGATTGAAGAAGCAAAAACTGAAGCGAATGATAAAACTTCTTCTTTAAAAAATATGTATCCAGATTTGATTGTAAAGGCAGGAGATTTTTATGGTACTGATAAGTATGGTGAAAATAGAATAGAACGTCCATTTCATCATTCATCATTAAAATATTTATGCAATAATTATAGGATTTTAATTAATCCTTATGTTAATTATAAATATAATAATGATGATGTTATTACTATAAAAATTATAGATATGAGCAGAGATGAAGTTCATTCTGTCTTAACAAAAGAACTTGATGATACTCATTTTGGATGGGGATCAGAATCAGGAGGATCATATTCGGTAGGTTGGTACATGGTTCAATGGATTTATGATGATGAAATACTTTGTGAAAAAAGTTTTTATGTAAATTGGTAAAGGAGTTTTATTTATGTTTTTTGATGATTATGGTACATTTACTTCCTATGCAAGAGCTTCATCTGTGGCTGTGGCAATTTCGATTCTTGCATTGTGCATTATTATAATTTATCTTGTAATTTCTTTAGTAATGAAAATTCGTCTTGCAAAAGAACTGAGTATTTCTAAAGGTTATAATCATAAGACATATATGTGGCTTACAGCTCTTGTCGGTATTGCACCCATACTTGTTCTGTGTTTTTCTTCAAATAAAAAAGAGAAAAATAAAGATTCTAATAACAATATGAAAGAATGTTCTGGTTGTGGAAAATCTGTTGCAGTCGATAAAAAATTCTGTCCTTTTTGTGGAAAAACATTTCAGATAATGCCATATTTTACAGGTTTAATTTCATATCTGACAGGTATAATAGTTTTCTGTGCCATTTTGATTGTTCTAATATGGTACGTTTCAGGAAAACTTTGTGCTTATTTTGCTACTAATAGAGGTCTTGAAGAAAAAAAATGGTTTTGGTTAGGCTTTTTCTGTGGTCCTTGTGCATTGTTTGCAGTGAATTATATTCCTATTGAAACTTCAAGTGTAATCAACGATTATTCTGAAAAAACAGAAACCTTGAATTTTATTACAGAGAAAACTTGTCATAATTGCGGAAAATCTGTTGATATTAGTAAAAAATTCTGCCCATTCTGCGGAACAAAATTTTAATTTATGGAGATTTTATGATACTGTCGATGATTTTGATTTTTTGCTTTATGTTTTCAACAGCATTACAAGGATTTGGGATTTTCCTTGATGTAATTCTTACACTTGGTGAATTTGCAGTTTATGGATTTGCCGTTTCTTTTCTTGCAGAACAAAGAGGTTATGATAAAACAAAATGGTTTTTTGCTGGATTTTTCGGTGGAATTTTTGCACTTATTGTTATAGGTATATTTTTGAAAGACAAACAAATATCAAGCTAATCATTAATCAAAAACAGACAGAAAATAAATAGTTTTTAAAAAAAAGCTTCTAAAAATTGCCGTATAAAAACATAGATTTTAAATCACTAATATGATAGGTTGTAAATATAAGTATATTAAAAAAATGAATGTCTGTATTGGGCATTATGGAGAATTTAAAAAGTATGAAAAAACAATCTGTATTTTTATTCTGTGGTTTATGTTTAGTTTTTTGGGGATGTAATTCTAAAGAGAGCTCATCAGTCCAAGAGAATAGCGAATTAAAGAATCAAATCAATTTATTAAGCGAAGAAAATAGTGAACTAAAGAATCAGAATAATCTATTCAAAAAAGAGAACAATCAGCTTAAGGCTGAATTAAATGATTTGAAAGATACAATCAGTAAACTGGAAAAAGAAAATGATGATTTAACAGAACGATTAAATGATACAGCTGTGAATCTTGAAGATAAAAGCAAATATGAAGTTCATGATTTAGCATATTCTTTAGTTTTTTCTTATGATGGATACGACACAAAAGTTTATAAGACTCCAAATGTAGGAAAAAGTATTTATACAATTCAAAAAGGTGATACAGCTGATGTATCTAAGTTCATACACGTAAAACAACAAAATAAAAACTTTGTAAAAGTAAAAATTGGCAATAATTTAGAGGGTTATATCCAGATAAATGGCAATCCATATCAGAATGGAAATTTTGAAGTTGCAGAAATATTATCAGTTGATGAAATTAAGACAACGATTTTAAAAATGGAACAATCTTTTACGATTTGCGAAGGAACAAATATAAAAGAACTTCCTTCGGAAAATTCGAAAAATGTTCACGAAATAACTCATAGCGAAGGCGATACTCATTATAAATCATTATTTATTACTTCCGATTATAAATGGGTTAAAATGCAAGTAGGTGAATTTACAGGTTGGGTTCCTTCAAAAGCGCTTGGTGTTGGACGCGGCGGTCCTGTATTAAATACTCCAGAACAATTTATTCAATTTGATTTAATCGATGGCAATGAAATATAATTTTTTTTTCTGCCGATAACTGTCAAAATTTTATCTGAACTCTATCCCCGATAAATCTGCGCCAAGGTTTTCGATTACTTCTTTTAGATTTTCTTTCGTAGCGTAGATGTCGGGTTTGTAGCCTTTTCCTTCGCCTTCGTATTTTTCTATAAGTTCAACATCATCCATTCTTGTTGTGGGAAGAAAGAAACGCACATTTTCTTTTTCTACAAAGATGCAGTTTCCGTAAAGCTGGGCACCGCCGGAATTAGTTCCAACAAGAAAAGCCTTATTCATATCAAACTTGTCTTTACAAGTGGCATAAAAAGTTCTGTAGATTTCACCGGAAGAAAAGCTCCATCTGTCTTGTACAATTATTATTGTGCCGTTGTAATTGCATTTATTTAATCCGTAAAAAAAATACATCTGAGGATGATCAGAGCCACCCGCATTTGAACGAAAATCTAGAACAATATAATCGTAAAGCTCTGCTCTGTAAAAGGCAAACTCCGACGATCCCAGCTTTTGATATTCAGGAGTTGAGTCTGTGCAGTCGTTGCAGCGGA
>DFEL01000037.1 GCA_002369055.1 Cyanobacteria bacterium UBA3803 | reverse complement strand
TTCTACATTTTTAAAGTTTGTCATAATTCCCCCCTTTTGTTTGATATCTAACTATTTTAAAAAATTTATATTTTTAGTAAAAGATTTTTTGCAAAAGTTACTCAAACATAAAAATAGAGAGTCTTAATGCTCCCTATTTTTATTTATAAATATCAATATTTATTACGCTTTTTTAACTTCTACTTTTTGAGCATTTGTTTTATCATTGTTATACCATATAACAGGTGCTTCTTTAGAATCTTTATCCATTATTGCTCCATCTTTACCATATTTTACAGGTTGTTCTTGTAATGGTAAATTTTTACCGTATGAATTTACGTCAACAATTGATACAGAATCATAGTATTCAAGGAATTTGTCATAAGATATATCTGCATCATAAGATGTGTTCCAAGGATTTGTGCATCTTACCGTTAAGTTACCTTTTTCATCTTTTTGAGGCTCAAGAGTATAAGCATGGAAACCGTATACACCTGCTGCTTCTGCAACTGGGTTTTCAACTCTGCCGCCACTTGCACGAGTACCGCCTGTCATAACATAATCTTTATTAAAGTTATCTTTCATCATTTGTGCTTTAACTTCTTTTTCTTCAAAGTTTAAATTCCATTGTCTGAAACCGCCGAAGCCAAATCTTTCCATAACTTCAAAGTTATATCCGCCTAAAGAACCTCTGTAAAAATCAGCTGCTCTGTGGAATTTATCTGATTTATTATCAGGATCATCTTTTAAGTCTGCAAACTTCAAACCGTTTTCATCTTCTTCATAGTAAATGTTATAGAAGTTGTCATCACGACAAACAACAACGGTTCTATTTGGATCAGCTTTTGCTTCTAAATAATCGTCTAAACGTTTTTGGTGTCCGGCTAACGATTTCATTGCATCAGCTTTTTTGTTCATAGGTGCTTTTTCAACTTCTTCACGTTTTTTAGCGATTTTTTCATTCATTATTTTTTTGAAGTTAGCATCTGCTTTATTTACAGAATCTAAGCCATAAGCATCTTCAAGAATTCTGATACCTGTTGAACCTTTTAACGAGTATTTTTGAACTCTGTCTTTTGGTAATTCTGCATTTTCATATTTGTATTCGCCGTAACCGTTTTTAAATTTAACTGTTACATCTTTGCCGTCTTGGTGGAACGCTTCATATAAAGCTACTCTTGCTTTATCGTTATTCATCAAAGTACCTAATGTAGATACTAAGTAGCAATCACCAATGCTTTGTTGTTGTGTTGTAAATCTCTTTGCAGGTGGGAACAATTTTATGAACATATCTTTGTCCATGTCTAATTGTCTTGATTCATTTTCATCTGTTTTTACATAAATTTTATCTTGGTCTGCAACTTTAAATACATCACCAACTTTTGTTGTTTTATTACCTTCTGCTTGAGATTTTACATTTGGAACATAAACGTCAGCAACATTTTTACCTGCTTTTCTTGCTTCATAAACCATATCCAAGTCTTTAGCAAGATTATCATTCATTTTACCTGTTTCCCAGTAATGGCTTAATGTTGAAGATTCTATATCTCCATTTTTAATAAGTTCTAATTGCATCATGACATTACTAGTTTGCTCATCACCTTTTGCAAGAACTTTTTTAACATTTTTCAAATCTCTTTTTGATAAAAATACACCTGCTTCTGCAATTAACTGAGATGCTTCATAGTTTGTATGTGTAACAGGGGTCGGTTTTGCAACACCCATTTTTTGAGGTTTAATACCATGCATTGCTTGCAATGTTGCAGCACTTGGCATAGCTGTTTTTTCGGTTTCTATCGGTTGTGTTACAGCTTCAACTTTTTTTGTGGGTTTTACATTGCTTGTACACTTAAACGATACTTCTGATACTGGATTTACTTGCATACCTTTCCTTTCTACACACGAAACTTTATATGTAATATTAAAGTATCATAAATACAAAAATTGCTAAATATCCCGTATGTGTTACGTAAAGTTTACATTTTTTCCAGAAATTTGTCAAGAGTTTTATTGTAAAAAGTACACTAAAAATTTGCAAAATCCTTGTGATAGAGTTGTTAATAAAGGTTGCTACAATTGTAATAAATCTAAATATTTTTTCTGTTATCATGTATTCATGGCAGAAAAAAAATTGACATCAAGTATTGAAGATTATTTGGAAACAATATATGAGCAACTGGAAAAGGCTCATAAAATAAAGGCTGTTGATATTGCAAAAAAGATGAATATTTCAAGAGCTTCTGTTACAGAGGCTTTGCAGAAATTGGCTCAAAAGGAGTATATAATTTACGAAAAAAATCATCCTATTGAACTGACGGAAAAAGGGGTTACAATTGCAAAAGAGGTAATTCACAAACACAGAATATTGTGTGATTTTTTTACAAAAATTTTAAAAACAGATATTGAAGATGCAGAAATTAATGCTTGTAGAATTGAGCATGTTATTACGCAAACAGCATTTGATAAAATTTCAAAACTTGTTGAAAATCTTGATTAAAAGAAATAACAAATTGATTTTGCTATTGGCATGCTTTACTTAAATGTATGTTTGAAGTATATTCGGCTTATGAAAATTATTATTTATGGTGCAAGTGAATTTGGTTATTTGATAGCAAATGAATTTTATCAACAACACGATGTTGTTGTAATTGATTTGGAAGAAAACAAAACGGATGAGTTTGATAAACTTGATATAAGTTACATTTCCGGAAATGCAGCAGATATAAAAGTTTTGCGTCAAGCAAATGCAAAAAGTGAAGATGTGTTTATTGCATGTACATCGGATGATGAAGCAAACATTGTAGCTTGTGGTGTTGCAAAGCGTTTAGCAAAAGTAAAAACAATTTGTTTTGTAACAAAAGAGGAATATAAGCGAACATTTGCGGCATTAAGGGATGTTACTGATGCACCTGTCGCAACAACAATAGATTCTGTTATTTGGCCTGAGGAGTTGCTAACAGAAGAAATATTTAGAATTATAACTGTTGCAAAAGCACTTGATGTTGAAAATTTTGCACATGGTAGGGCAAAACTACTTGAGTATAAGATTGAAAAAAATTCTGTTTTAGTAGATAAAAAAGTAAGAGATTGCGAATTTCCTTCCGAAACATTGATTGTAGGACTAACACGAGGTGGTGAATTATTTGTACCTTATGGTGAAACAGTCCTTAAAGAAGATGACAAGGCAATATTTATGGGGTCTTCTCACTCTTTGGATATTTTAGCAGGTAAATTTTTCCACGATAAAGATGTAAATCGGACTGTTACAATTATTGGTGGTGGAAATGTAGGGTTGATGCTGGCGAAGGACTTGGAAAAACTAAAATTTAAAGTTAAAATTATAGAAAAAAATGCAAAAAGATGTGAACTTTTATCCGAAACGCTTGAAAATTCTCTTGTTTTAAATGGTGATGGTACAAATTTGGAACTTTTAAATGAAGAAGATATTGCAGAATCGGATGTTTTAATAAGCGTTACAAACAATGATGAAAAAAATCTTTTATGTTCGTTATTGGCAAAACAATTGGGTGTAAAGCGTGTTATTGCACGTGTTGCGAAGTTATTTAATATTCCTCTTTTTGAACAGGTTGGAATCGATATTGCCGTATCAAGTAAATTTTCAGCACTTCATGAAGTTAAAAATCAATTTAATGAAAACAATATTGGTATTTTGGCAACGGTTGAACAAGGTAAGGGTGAAGTTTTAGATATTGTAATTCCCGAAAATTTTGAAGCCAAAAAACTTATGGAAATAAAACTTCCGACCCGTGCCGTTATTGGCATTATTAATCGTAAAAAACGTGTAATTATTCCAAAAGGTGATACTTTGATTATGCCTAATGATGAGATTATTGTATTTACAAGAAATGAAGATGCACAAAATATAAGGGATTTTTTTAACAAATGAGATTAAGTTATCTTTTTAATGCTGTATCTTTGATATTTATTTATATAGGACTTGTTGCTTTTTCGCCTGTAATAGTTTCTTTTATTTATAACGATTTAAATTCGGCTGTTCCGTTTGTTGTTACGGGTGTTATTTCAGGTTTAGTAGGGTTATTTTTAAAGTTAGTTGTTAATAATTTTTTATCGCAAGACAAGATGACAGACATTAAAAAATCAGAAGGTTTGGCTATTGTATTATTGTCTTGGCTTGTATTTTCAATAATTGCATCAATACCTTATTTATTTTTTAATTTAGGTATTGTCGATGCTTTTTTTGAAGGTACGTCAGGTGCAACGACTACTGGTGCAACTATATTAACGCATTATGATTATCCCAAAGCACTTTTCTTTTGGCGTTCGCTTTCACAGTGGCTTGGCGGTATGGGGATTATAGTCTTGTTTATTGCAGTTTTACCGCAATTTGCAGTAGCAGGTCGTCAAATGTTTTTTGCCGAAGCACCGGGACCGACTGAGGATAAGCTTACTCCCAGAATTAAAAATACCGCTACTGCTTTATGGGGATTGTATGTTGTTTTAACATTAATTCAAATTGGGCTTTTGGTTTATTTTAAAATGCCTTTGTTTGATGCAATTTGTAATTCATTTTCAACAATTTCTTCAGGAGGTTTTTCTCCTAATCCGCAATCAATTATGGGATATAACTCTTTACCGATAATGTGGATTGTTATTGTATTTATGTTTCTTTCAGGTTGTAACCTTGCACTTTTATACAGAATTTTTACTAAATTTAGAATAAATCTTTTGTGGAAAAACGAAGAATTTAAAACGTATTTGAAACTTATTTTTATTGTTTCTTTAATTGTTTTTGGAATTTTATTTTTAAATACACATCAACACACATTTGAACAATTTACCAATAGTGTCTTTACTGTTATAAGTATAATGACTTCCACCGGTTTTTACAGTTGTGAATATTCAATGTGGTCTGTTTCTGCACAAATAATGTTATTTATTGTTATTCTGTTTGGTTCATCAGCAGGTTCAACAGGAGGCGGTATAAAAATTATGCGTGCTTTGATTGTATTTAAATATTTAAAAAGAGAAATTACAAAACTGTTACATCCAAACGCCGTTATTACAATAAAACTTGATAATAATACGGTTGCTCCTGATATTGTTTCACAAATTATTGCATTTATAATGTTTTATATTGCAATTTTTATTGTAAGCGGTTTAACTGTTTCTATTATAGAAAGCAATGTCGTTGTCGGTTTTGGCGGTTCAATTGCAACTTTAAGTATTATAGGGCCTGCTTTTGGGCATACAATAGGACCAACAGGAAGCTACGAATCTTTAAATGATATTTCAAAAATTATTTTTACGTTCAACATGTTAATTGGGCGTTTAGAGTTAGTGCCTTTTTTAATATTGTTAAACAAGGATTATTGGTCATTAAAAAAATAAGGAGTATTTATGAAATTTCACACAGAGTATTTATGGTTTAATACTGAACATGAACACGATTATATTAATATAACGGATGAAGTAGAAGAAATTTTATACAGAAGCGGTATTAAAGACGGTATGATTTTAGTGTCTGCAATGCACATAACGGCAGGTGTATACGTGAATGATGCCGAAAGCGGTTTAATTCATGACATTGAAAAATGGCTTGAAGAGGTTGCACCTGCAAATCCAAACTACTTACATCACAGAACAGGCGAAACAAATGGTGATGCTCATTTAAAAAGCCTTGTTATCGGGCATGAAATTATTGTTCCCGTAACTGACGGCAGATTGGATTTTGGAACTTGGCAGCAAATATATTATGCAGAATTTGACGGACAACGCAGGAAAAGAGTTATTGTCAAGGTTATGGGCGAATAGCGACCGCTAAAAAACATAAAAGGGGAATATTATGCGTAAAATGCTTATTGTTATTGACAGGGTTGAATTTAAATATTTTGAATTTAATCAACTTGTTACAAATTTTTGGATGGTTAAAGGGTTATTAGAAAATAATGTTGAAACATATATTACAACAATAGACAACTTGTCTTTAAAGCAGGGTAAAGGTTGTGCAAAATGCTTTAAAACTTATGAAAAAAATAATGATATTTTCTTTGAAAAACAACCTGAAGATTTTATTTTGGAAAATTTTGAAAAAATATTTTTCCGTCCTGACCCTCCTGTTGATAGTGATTATATTAATGCGACATACATTTTTGATTTTGTTGACCGAACAAAAACACAAATTATCAATGATACAAAAGCAATAAGAGATTTTAACGAAAAGCTGCACGCTAACTATTTTAGAGAATTTATGCCCGAAAATATTGTTACGGCATCAAAAGATGAAATTGAAGAATTTTTGAATATTCATAACGAAATCATTTTAAAGCCACTAAATAATTGTTTTGGCTCCGGAGTAATGTATTTGAAAAATGGTGATAAAAATACTTTGAGTATAATTAAAACTTTAACCAATAATTTTAAAAGTATATGTATGGTGCAAAAATACATTCCGGAAGTTCAATACGGAGATAAGAGAGTAATCGTTTTAAACGGTGAAGTGCTTGATGAATGCGTGCTTAAGACACCAACAAAGGATGATTTTAAATTTAATACTCACAGTGACGAATATTTGAAAAAAGCTATTTTAACACATGGTGAAAAAGAGAAATTTACGCAAGTAGCAAAAGGCTTGAAAGAACTTGGAATAACCATGGCAGGACTTGATGTTGTTGATGAAAAAATACTTGAAATTAATGTAACAAGTCCTTGCTTTTTTATAAAAGAAATAAACGAACGTTTTTCAACAAGAATTGACAAAAAATTAAATGAATTTATGCTTGAAACAAAATCTTACATTACAACTGCACGAACTATTTTATAGATGTCTGTTATTTTATCGGGATTTGAATTTATCATTTCAAATGTTAATTCCTTTAAATTTAACTGTGGTTGCAAATGTTCAAAATCAAATAATTCGGATGCCGTAATATTAAATACGGTTGTTAATTTTTCCATTGTACTTGCAGATGGCATACCATTGCCTAATTCTATTTTTCTTAATGACCTGACCCCTATATTAATTTTTTCTGCTAAAATTTCCTGCGTATAACCTCTTTGTTTTCGCAATTCTCTAATTCTTGCACCTAATTTTTGCTGAAGTCCTGTCATTAATACCCCCTAGTTCATTATAGATTTTCACAATTTTTATAAAAGGGTATAATGATACCTATTGACATAGAAATAGGTATTGTAATATCCTATAATAAGAATTATTAATACATTATTTATAAAAAATAGGAACTTAAATGTCCTCTAAGGAGATAAAATGAAAAAATTATTTGCATTTACGTTGGCAGAAACATTGATAGTAATGGGCATAATCGGTGTTGTTG
>DFEL01000085.1 GCA_002369055.1 Cyanobacteria bacterium UBA3803 | reverse complement strand
ATTTACCCCCGACACGATTGTCTTGAATTTTTTGCGTTAAATGTGTCTTCGGATTTTGTTTCAAAGTTCTTTGAACTTTTCACAAAAATCCTTCGCACTCTGCAAAAAATTCGCTCGAATGTATAGTTTCACTTCAATTGATTATTTGTTTCGCTTTAAATGTATATCGTGGATTGATATTTTAAATTAATTTTTGGCTTTAACCCATTTTTGCGAATTTTTATCTGTTTCATCCATTAATATCTTATTAAATTTGAACAAAGTTTCATTCAGTTCTTTAAGTTCACTTTTGCTGAACTTTTTACTCAATTTTGTGTTCAACTCATTGATTTGTTCTCGGTTTAATTATTAAATATGTTTCTTTAAATATTTCTAAAATATTATCCATTTTCTGTTTTTCCTTTGCTTAAAAGTATTAATAGCGGAATCACAATAAGTACTAATAGTGCATAGGTTTTATATGTACTTATATAAGCGCTTAACATAGATTGTTGTATTAATTGTTTATAAATCATTGAGTTTGCTGCTATTTCTGCTGTCGTTCTATCCATACCTGTTTGCATAAATGATAATATCAGATAACTTATTCTTTCGGAAAAGTTATTGTTTAATAAAGTTAATTTATCGATAAGATAATTTTGATGAATTTGTGAATATGATGAAACAAATACACCAACAGAGGATGTTCCAATGGCCGAAAGAACATTTTTTGTTAAATTCTGTAAACTGGAAGCGTTCGTCATATCTTCGTTTGATACTTTAGCAAATGTAATTGTTGTAGAAGGTATGATTATAAATGTTGAACCCATACCAATTAAGATATTAGGTAAAATAACATTTGGTATTGCAATAGTTAAATTAAGTCCTGCAAACATCATACAAGCAATAAAAACGAGGATTACACCTGTAAATACCAACTTTTTAGGGTCAATTTTATTTGATAAAATTCCTGATAAAGCTATACCTGACATTGAGCCGACACCCATAGGACCTGATGCCAAACCGCTTAAATACGCATCATACCCCATCAAACTTTGTAAAAACCTCGGCAGTATAGCAACAGAAGCAAAAACGATTCCCATTGCAAGCGCTATCATAGCTTGTCCTACTGTAAACTGAAAATTTTTAAAAATCCTCAAATCAAAAAGCGGTTTCTTGTTTTTTAATTCCCACCATATAAGAACAATAAAAGATATTAAAGAAACAATACCAAGTTTACAAATATATGCTGAATCAAACCAGCCGTTCTTTTGACCGTTATCAACCATTACCTGAAATGATGAAATCCAAACAATTAAAAGTAAGAATCCCAACGTATCAAAAGGCAACATACCTTGTGCTTTCATATAGGGAGGGTCTTCAATAAATGCCATAACCATAAAAAATGACAGAATTGAGACAGGAACACTTATAAAAAACACCCAATTCCAAGATAAATTTGTTGTAAGCCAACCGCCAAGAATCGGTCCTATAATAGGTGCCAATAATATTCCGACACCAAAAACAGCGACTCCTTTTCCTTGTTCTTCGGGTGGAAATGATTCAAATATTATTGCCTGTGAAATCGGTAACAAACACCCTCCACCTAATCCCTGTAATATTCTGCCCAATATCATTATTTCAAAATTTGGTGCAATACCGCATAAAAAAGAAGCCCCTGCAAAAAGTGCAATACAAAATAAAAAGAATTTTTTTCTCCCGAATACCTTGGAACACCAATCTGTTGCAGGCAGCAAAATACTGCATGCGATTAAAAACATTGTAATTATCCAAAGGCTCTCGTCATCTGATATGGAATAACTTCCCGCAATATATTTCAAAGCAACATTAGCAATAGAGCTGTTTAGTGTATCAACAAATGTAGCTATCATAACTGAAAGAGTTATAATCCATTTATTTGTTTTAGGTCTCCATACTTCTTCTGCCAATGCTTCAGACATTTTCCTCCCCAAACTTAACAAAGCAATAATGTTAAATATTTAACATTATAATACATAATAAATAACATATAGTCAATTAAAGTAATAATTATCGACTAAAATTGTATGGCAAACCTTTCTTTCATTTTATTTGCTCTATTTAATAGCTTTTGAGCAATGCGGTTGAATTCTTCTATTTCGTCGTCAGTAGATGATAATAATATGTCATTAATTATGTAATTTTTAATTTTATGATAAAGTTCTTCACCTTTTGGAGTTAAAAAGTTTTTTAATATAATTTTTCTTTTACCTTTTATATGTTCTTCCCGTCTGATATAACCTTCTTTTTGCAATTGCGATAGGAACTTGCAAACATATGAACGGTGCATGGAAATTTGTTGTGCTATTTCAAATTGTAAAATACCGGGGTTGAGATATATTATTTCTAAAATAATATATTCTTCGTGGGTAACTTCAAAATTCTGTTGTTTATGAACCCTTCTTGAAACTTCTTGAAAAGTCTTAACTAACACCTCTGAAGCATATTCCACAGATTTATTATATTGTGTGTACCCGCTTTTTCTCATAGGGATATTATACTATAAGTTTAATAATAATTATTTCAACCAAAAAAAATTTTAAACATAAAAAACAATAAATTTTAATTTCGCGCAACACACGAATACTTACTTCAAATGAAAAATAATGTCGGAAGCACATAATATTGCTAAAATACTCTTGGTAGACAGAAATAGGACACAAATGGGAATAATTTAGACTTATTGGTCCCCCAAAAGAACTTTCGGGACTTGCGAAATGAGAATTTATTGGAAACTTCCTACCGTAAAATCCTTTATAGACAGCCGATTTGCAACAAAATAGTACTATTAACCGTACAGATACACTGTCCTGAAAAAGTATATCGAACGTAAAAACGTTCTCATCGTTTGTCAAAAATAAATAAAGAAAGTCGAAAATGTCCGACTTTCTTTATTTACCCCCGACACGATTTTTCTTGGATTTTTTGCGTTAAACGAGTCTTCGGATTTTGCTTCAAGAACTTACGTTCTTTTTGCAAAAGTCCTTCGCTCTCTGCAAAAAATCCGCCGAACGTATAAGACGTTCTTATCGTACGTCAGAAAAAATAAAACAGTATAACAAAAGTTATCCTGTTTTATTTACCCCCGACACGATTCGA
>DFEL01000156.1 GCA_002369055.1 Cyanobacteria bacterium UBA3803 | reverse complement strand
CAGAATTTACTTGTGTCTTTGTTTTCATGATTGCATTTTGGGCAGATTTTCATTACTTTTCTCCATTGTAAAATTGTATATGATATTTACATCCATTTTATTTTGATATGATTACCTCCAAAACAAGTACATAATGCAAAATCGTTTTTTGACAATTCAAACTGATTAAACTTTACTTCGAGCTCTGATTTTCCTTCTAATAAGCGTATAATCTCAGGTTCTTCAAAAACCAAGAAAAAAGTTTCTTCCACCTTTTTTACAATAACTTTTATTTCTTTTTTGAAATTACCAATCTGCACTGTAGCAAGTTTTTTCTGATTTTTTTCTATAATATCTAAATATTTTACTATTTCATTTTCCATAATTCATTTCCTTTAAATACATATTTTTGCAATGATTATTCAGAAAAAAAAGACTATATGATTGCGTAAATTTCTTCCAAACAATCTTTCAAAGCTGGAATGTTATAAAAAATATTATCTACATTACAATCCATACCTTTTAGTAAACCACCTCCACAGTCATCTGTACCAACAAATGTAATTTTTTTGCCATTTGATTGCAGTCTCCCCATGCGATGGTAAGGAATTTTAAATGAACTTCCAGATTTTTTTTCATACAAAGCAGATGTTGAAAAAACTAAACCTGCCTTTCCTTTTCCTATAAGAGAAAGATCTATAAATCCAAGAATTTCGGTCTGGCTTACATCTTTTGCAATATAAGAACGGACATTTTGAAATACTTGAGCATATTCGCTATTGTTAACCGCCGCATACTTGTATGCTGCATTTTCTTTATTTATATCAAAAAGATATTTATCTACAATCTTTCTAATCTTTTCCTCTGTAGTTTCATCGTCTTCATACTCATCTTCATCGACATACTCTTCATAATCATCAGATCCGGAGTCATCTTCACTGTATGAATAATCTTCATCTTGATTATCATAAGACTCTACAATCTCGTCATCTGTTTCATATGAATTATCTTCATACTCAGTAGAATAATCCTCATCATTTTTTTCACCTGAAAGAAGGCTGAAACCGCATTCTGGACAGAACTTTGGCATTCCTTCTAACTTTGTGCCACACTCAGGACAAAATTTTGGTGCTTCAACTAATTTTGTTCCACACTCTTCACAAAATTTTCCTGAGTCGCTATTCTCATGACCACAATTTTGACAAATTTTCATTTTTCATGTTCTCCTAATTCTAATAATATATTTATAGTTTTGTCCCACATTGTGTACAAAACTTTGTTCCTGTGATGTATACATTTCCACAATTTGAGCATTGTTGCTTTTGTGAAATATGTAATTGAGAAGTTGTTATTTTTTTCTGTTGTGTTTGATTTATGCATTTTTGAATTTTAGGTATTAATAGTTCCGACTCTTCAGTTAGTTTTCCATCCTTTGTAAGAATAGGAGTATCAAGCACGGCCTTTATTGTCCCTGCAAGCACAAAAGCTGCTGCAACTGTATGTTTTTGATCAAGTGTAAAATTATTATAATTTCCATGATGCTCTTGAACTGCGATAGACATTTGCATAACTAATGGAGTAAACAAAGAATCAAGACGAGTAAGTAAGTTATAAAACATATTGCTCCGGCGTCGTATTCCATCACATACAACTTCATCGTTTTTAAGTTTTTCTGCAAACATTTTTGCTTTAGCAAGATTTGAATTTGCATTTTCTTTTTGAGTTTTTGCTTTTGTTCCAAGAAAAAAACTAGCAACAGTAAGGGCTGCAAAACCGCCTGCCAACAGGGCTCCACCAGCAGCCCAGAAAAGAGAGTTACATTCAAAACTCATTTTTTTTAACTCTTCAAATGATTTTTTATCAATACGAAATTTTTCAACTTCATTTAATCCAACTGTATTTTCCAATTCGATATTTTTTATATTTTGAGCAACTAAAATAAAGTTCTTAATACTATTATCCAGGATGAATAATTTTTTATTTCCTAAATTTTCAAGTGCTGTAGTGCAAACAGAGTTATGTAGTTCCAAATTTTTTCTAGCATTTTCTGCTACTGAATTAGCTTCATTATTTATTTCTTTCGAATCATTTATATTCTTAGCAGCTCGTATTGTGTTTCCAGCTCCAATAAGTGGAAGTATAAAAAGTAATGGTAACGGCAATTTATTCTCCTAGCCTAACTGAACCAATATAGAGATTTGTTCATGTATTATTTTTATTGTATTTTGTAATTCAGAATTTATAATTTTTACACTTGCATTACTGATAGATGTATTAAGAAAATCAATTTCCTTTTGAACAGATAGTAATGTTTTTGCAGCCGACTCCATTTCAAGCACATATGATTTACCAATATTCATTCTATTTTCATACAAATGAATAAGTCTCTGTTCAGCCTTTGAATAAGAGGAATCAGAAAATCCTAAATTAATAAGTGTCCAAAGAACTGTGCGATTATGGAGTGTATTTCCCTTTTTAATATCTCCACGGGCATACTTTTCAAATTCATGTCTTATAATTGCTTCTCTATCTTCATTGCTATATGCATAGGAAATAATATTCATTGTGTTTCTGCCAATTTCTTTTATATCTGAATCATCATAGCCATCATGTTTCATGAGAGAGGCAAATAAATTATGTTCTCTAACTGTTACTTTACCTTCAAGAGCGAGAAATAAATATATTAATTCAAAATCGTGTTTGTCCATTTTTAATCCTTATAATTTAAAAGCCTCTGAAGTATTCATAAATTTGTCGAATTCATTAAAATTGTTAAAATGAACTTTACCATGCAGCTTTTCTGTGATTGAATTTGCGCCACCGATAAAATTATCAATATTATTTAATTCAAGTGCTTTATACATCTGATCAAAAGCGTTATCAAAAGTTTCTGTATAATCTGACAAATAAAGATTAATCTGCTGTTGCATTTCATTACGATACTGCAGAAGCAAAGATTTAATTTCGTTACATTCTTTTTCAATACGAATTCTTTCTTCATGGGCTATATGAGGTTCTTTTAATACTCTTAATGTTTCCTTATAACATGAAGCACAAATTGTATATCCGACTATTGAACCAATCAAAGCTCCAACGATGGGAACTGGAATTGCCGCTTGTCCTACTATAGCAAAAACTGATGCTCCAATTTGCCCGGTACCTTTTTCTCCTAATTCTTCCAGACATTTCACACCAGAAATTTCACCGTGTATATACTTATTTAGAGTTTTCCCAACTTCTATTGTTGATGTAACAATTGTTGAAGCCAAATTTGTTTTTGATAATTGTCTCACAGTAGTCTTGCCAGAATTTTGAAGAAAGCCTTTTATAGCACTTCCTGTAAAACCTGTTGCAAAACTAACTGCTCCAGATTTTATAGTATCTCCAGTAATAGATTTTGCTGCATCTGCAATCTTCTTTTCACCTTTTGCGACAGATACTGAATTCCTAACAATAGAAATACAAAAACCTATTGCGGCTCCGTAACCAGCTTGTACTCCACCTGCTCTAAGAGAGATTTTTCCTATATCTTTTGTTGTTGATAGTACAGGGTGCAAACGAGCTTCCATTGCCTCTGCATTTGTAATTTTACTGTTTTTAAGACTAGCTCTTATTTTTTCATATTTTGCTATTTTTTCTTCAATTTTTTTAGCAACTTCTAGATTTCCATTTGCCTTAACTTTTTCTAACTGTTTATGATAATTTTTTAGAGATTCGTCTATTTCTGTAAAAACACTTACTTGCTTTCCATCAATCTCTACGCCTTCATAATAATCTTTTGGAATTGTAATTTTTGCATTTGCATCAAAATATTTTTGAAATTTCTTAGAAGCAAGCTTATTCACTAGTTCTTTCGGATTGTTACCTATAAACTTCATTTGCTCTTCAGAAATAACAATACCATTTTCGTCTGTAATTATATGGTCAAATAATTCATTATAACTTCCACTACCTTTAATATCTGTGTTATGAATACGCACTCCACTTTTATTTATTATATTTCTTGCATTTTCACGTGCAGCATATTTATTTTCTGCAGAAAAACCTGCCTGTTGTTTAAGATTTTGTTTTATATATTCGGGATTGATTTTTGATTCAGAAATTTGCTTTAGACCTTTCTTAAGTTGTTCTCCATTCTCATTATCAATTCCTGAATAAGCTATAAGATGCTCTTTTACAGCAGAGCCATAACGCTGCACAGTTTCTGTAGCAGCACCTTCAAGAATAACATTTTGATATGTATTCTTTTTTTCATTTGGATTATTATTTAAGGAAGTTCCACATTGAGTACAGAAATTACAATTATCAGAATTTTTGAAACCACAATTTTTACAGATTTTCATAACTCTTATTCTCCTTCTTTTACAATTCTAATCTGAGACCCACGCCATCTAATGTCATGAGTTTACGATTCTTTTTTATTTGTACATCGTTTCTGTACGTTTAAGTTCTTCTTTCACATCTTCCACCAGCTCCTCCGGTCCCAGAACCTTTACTGTATGTCCCTGACCCAAAATAAAGCGCAGCAGTTCCTGTTTCTGGGTGGTCTTAAACTTCAGGTAAACGCTTCCGTCTTCTCGTTCTTCAAGTGTCTGGTCTGAGTGCCAGATTCGATTTGTGGCGTAAGTTGCAATTTCTTTATCAAACAGAAGCTCTACTTCAAGAGGAGTTTTATCACTAAGCCAGACGCCCATTTCTGAATCGAAGTAATCTGAAGTTTTAAAATCTTTTGGTATGCTGAATTTCTCTGTAGTCATTACGGCGTTTTTCATTCTGCCAAAGGAAAAAATACGGACATCTTTCTTATCATGACACTTACCGATTACATACCAGTTTCCTCTCTGGCAAACTGCATGATATGGATCTATCGTACGCTCCATAAAAGATGATTTTTGAAGAGGCCTATAATCAAATGAAATGGCGAACCCTTTTTTGATAGCGTCAAAAATAGTTGTGAAAAGTTCTGGTTTTATATTTTCTATTCTATCGGGTATAAAAGTAATCCTGGGATTTAAAAATGATGTATCTACAGTTATACGATCTGGCAAACAATTTGTAATTTTTTGAAATACAGAACGAAGCTGATTTTCTAATGGTGTATTACGATATTGTTCTAAAAGGGGATTTAATATAGCGACAGAAAGCGCTTCACCCTCGGTAAGAGGAATACTTTTTATAAAAAAATTCTTTTCAGTGTAATGATAACCTCGACTATCACTTTCAATGGGAGCGTTGAGCGTATCACGCATGTATTCTATATCTCTCTGAATTGTTCGTGAACTATAACTTCCATCTTCAATGGATTTAGCAATTTCTTTAGCCGTATAACATCTTCCAGACTGTAACAGCTCGTCAATTTTTACAATGCGCCAGTTATTAATTTTTATCTGTCGTTCCATATCTTTTTATTCTGTAAACATTTT
>DFEL01000076.1 GCA_002369055.1 Cyanobacteria bacterium UBA3803 | reverse complement strand
AAAATCGGTGTAAAAGTATGGATTTTCAAAGGCGATTTAATGCCGGGTGAAAAAGCTGATATGAATATTAAAGCAAAAACCGGTAAAGAAGGCGCTGAAAGAGGCGGCCGTCGCAGAAGAAAAGCAATCGAAACTACCGATTAGTAAAGACAAATAAGTAATAAAAACAATTAACAGGAGTAAATAAAAAATGTTACAGCCTAAAAAAACAAAATATCGTAAAATGATGAAAGGCAGAATGAAAGGACACGAAACAAGAGGAACAAAACTTGAATTCGGATCTTACGCATTACAAGCCTTAGAACCCGGTTGGATTACCAGCCGTCAAATCGAGGCTGCACGTCGTGCAATGACTCGTGAAATCAAACGTGGCGGTAACGTTTGGATTAAAATATTCCCTGATAAACCAATTACAGCAAAACCTGCTGAAACTCGTATGGGTTCAGGTAAAGGTAATTTGGAATATTGGGTAGCAGTTGTAAAACCAAACAGAATTTTATTCGAATTGGAATATTTTGACAGAAATATTGCAGTTCACGCTTTGGAACTTGCAGCACAAAAATTACCTATCAAGGTAAAAGTAGTAGAAAAGAATCCTATTCAATAATAAAGGAAAAGACTCATGAAATTACAAGAAATGCGTGAAAAAACAGTTGAAGAATTAAAAAATGCAGTTGTAGACTTCAAAAAACAGTTGTTAGATTTAAGAGTTCAAAAAGCAACAAATAAATTAGAAAATACAGCTTTAATTGCGAAGACAAAACACTACATTTCACAAATTAAAACAGTTATAAAAGAAAAAGAGGAACAAAATGCCTAAAAAAGAAAAACAAGGTGTTGTAGTAAGCAGCAAAATGGACAAAACAGTTGTAGTAAAAGTTGCTGATTATGAATCACACCCAAAATACAAAAAAATTATTGAAACAACAAAACATTACAAAGCACACGATCCAAAAAATGAATGTGAAGAAGGCGATGTAATCAGAATTGTTGAATCAAAACCATTATCTAGCGGAAAACGTTGGAGTGTTTTGAACATTGTAGAAAAGAGAAAATAGTTTTTCTCACGAAAGACAAAAGGTGATTGAAGATGATACAACAAGAATCAAGATTAGTAGTAGCAGATAACACAGGTGCAAAAGAACTGTTGACTATTCGTGTAATGGGTAGTTCAAACAAAAAATTTGCAGGTGTTGGTGATGTTATTATTGCTACTGTAAAAGATGCAACTCCAAACATGACTGTAAAAAAATCAGAAGTTGTTAGAGCAGTTGTTGTAAGAACAAAAGCAGATATAAAACGTCAAGACGGTTCTGTAATCAGATTTGATGAAAACGCTGCCGTAATTATCAACAAAGATGGCAACCCAAGAGGAACACGTGTATTTGGACCTGTTGCAAGAGAGTTAAGAGACAAAAACTTTATGAAAATTGTTTCTTTGGCTCCGGAAGTAATTTAGTGTTTTACAACAAAAATTTTCGTTGTAAAATAGAAGTACACAGAAAAAAAGCCTAAGGAGAAACAAATGGCAGATAATAAGAAAAAATCTTTGCAAGTAAAAACAGGCGATAGAGTAATGGTTATCGCTGGCAAAGACAAAGGTAAAATTGGTAACGTAAAAAAAGCAATGCCTTCAGAATCAAAAGTTGTTGTTGAAGGTGCAAATATGGTAACAAAAGCACAAAAAGCTAATCCAATGGCTGGCGTACAAGGTGGTTTGGTAAATGTTGAAGCACCTTTAGATAACTCAAATGTTATGATTGTATGCCCTGCTTGTGAAAAAGTTACAAAAGTAAAACACGAAATGAAAGACGGTAAAAAAGTTCGTGTATGCAAAAAATGTGGTGAACAATTAGATGTATAATGCAAGATAACTCTTGGCATGAAACCATCTTGAATAGAGGAAAAGAAAATGACAGTAACAAAAAATTTGAAAACCAAATACGAAGAAGAAGTTAAAAAAGCATTAGTTGAAAAATTTGGCTATAAAAATGACTTGAAAGTTCCAAGATTACACAAGATAGTATTGAATATGGGTGTTGGTGAAGCATCTCACAATACAAAAATTGCTGACGTAATTCAAGGTCAATTGACGAAAATTGCAGGACAAAAAGCTGTTGTAACAAAAGCTAAAAAATCAATCGCAACTTTTAAATTAAGAGAAGGTATGCCGGTTGGTGCAATGGTTACATTACGTGGCGAAAGAATGTATGATTTCTTGCAAAAACTAATTTGTGTTGTATTACCAAGAATCAGAGACTTTCGTGGTATCAGTGCAAAGAGTTTTGACGGTCGTGGAAACTACACATTAGGTTTGAAAGAACAAACTTTGTTCCCTGAAATTTCATTTGAAGAAGTTGATTTGGTTAAAGGTATGAATATATCTGTAATTACAACAGCAGAAACAGATGAAGAAGCAAGAGAATTATTAAGATTATTAGGTATGCCATTTAAAGGCTTGAAATAATAGAAGTAAATACATATAAATTATAAAGGAGAAATTCATGGCTAAAAAAGCGATGATGAACAAAGAAGCAAAAAGAGAAGCACTGGCAGCTCAAGGTAAATATCCAAAAGTTAGACTACACAACAGATGCAGTATTTGTGGTCGTCCACACGGTTTCCACAGAGATTTTGGTCTTTGCAGAATTTGCTTGAGAAAAATGGCACATCAAGGTTTGTTGCCTGGTGTTACTAAAGCCAGTTGGTAATCAAAATTTGATTCTTAGATGTAAAAAGAACTCTTTATTGAGTTCTTTTTTATTAAATATATTTAACAAAATACTTGTTTTATAAGTAGGTTTGTTTTAAAATAATTGTACAAATGCCTAACTACCGGAATACGCTTTATAATGAGCAATAATTAATTCGGCAAGAGGCGAGTACTATGGATACTGCATAGCAAGGTTATGTAAGTCCGCAAGAGAAAAGGAAAATAGAATGAACACAGATCCGATAGCAGATATGCTAACTCGCATCAGAAATGCAAACATGGTTTCACACGAAACGGTTGAAATCCCTGCTTCAAAATTGAAAGTTGAACTTGCAAAATTATTGAAGTCAGAAGGTTTTATCGCAGATTATTCAGTTGATGATTCTGCAAAATTTAAAAAAATTGTTGTAACTTTAAAGTATGATGAAAAACACAAACCTGTAATTACAAACTTACAAAGAGTTTCAACTCCGGGTTTAAAAACTTACAGTAAATCTAAAAACTTACCAAAAGTTTTAGGTGGTATGGGTGTTGCAGTTATTTCAACAAGCAAAGGCTTAATGTCAGACAGAAAAGCACGCAAAGAAAATTTAGGCGGCGAAATTCTGTGTTACGTATGGTAGAGCATAATTGGTAGAAAAGCTCTTAAAGTTATTATTTATACCAAAAGGAGAAATTAAAAATGTCAAGAATTGGTAAATTACCTATTGAAATTCCACAAGGTGTGGAAGTTAAAATTGAAGGTCAAACTGTTACTGCAAAAGGACCTAAAGGTACAGAATCAGTAGAAGTTCGTCCTGAATTAACAGTAAAAATTGAAGATAATCACGTTTTAGTTTTAACTAACAATGATGAAAGAAAAACAAATGCTTTACACGGTTTAACAAGAACATTGGTTGCAAATGCAGTTAAAGGTGTGAAAGACGGTTTTACTAAAAAGTTAGAAATTAATGGTGTTGGTTACCGTGCGGCTATGGAAGGTACAAAATTAAACATGGCTTTAGGTTACTCTCACCCTGTAATTATTGAGCCACCTGCCGGTATTACAATTGCGGTAGAAGCAAATACAAAAATTACGGTATCAGGTACTAATAAACAAATGGTAGGCGATGTTGCTGCATTAATCAGAAGCAAACGTGGACCTGAAGTTTATAAAGGTAAAGGTATTAAATACGAAGGTGAATACATCAGACGTAAAGCAGGTAAAGCAGGTAAGAAATAGTATATAGTAGCCCGCATAAACCCTTGAAATGTCAAGAAGGTTTGGGTAAAGGAGAAAGAAAATGATAAAACAAGAAGTTAGAAAACCAAAAGTTCAAAAAAGACATCAATCTTTGAGAGTTAAATTGTCCGGTACAACTGAATTCCCAAGATTGGCAGTATACAGAAGCACAAAACATATTTACGCTCAATTAATAGATGATGAAAAACATGTTACAGTATGTTCTGCTTCATCTTTAGATAAAGATTTAAAAGAACAATTGAAACATGGCGGCAACATTGACGCTGCAAAAGTTGTTGGTGAAGCAATTGCTAAAAAAGCATTAAAAGCAGGCGTTGAATGTGTTGTATTTGACAGAGGCGGATTCTTATATCACGGAAGAATAAAAGCTTTGGCAGAAGCTGCAAGAGAAGCAGGATTACAATTCTAGTCAAAAATATCAAATAACAATGTTATTAAAGGGCATTTATTTTATAATAAGTGCCTTTTTATTTGAAAAAATTTTTTGTAATATTTGAAATAGTAGCAGCTACGTCATCTACAAGGCTGAATGCAGAACCTGCTGCGTGTGCAATTTTTATGGAATGTCGGATAATTTTCCCTGCTTGGAATATTCCTATTGCAGAAAGTGCAATGTCAAAAATTTTACCACCAATTAATATGATAATTTTATTCTTTTCTTCAATCTTATTTGTATGTTTATATTTTATCAGTAATAAAATTATTTCATAAATAGCCTTGATTACAGCCAAAAATGCAAATAAACCAATTATAATCCAAGCGTAGAAATAAGTTGTTTTATTGGAACACAAATAAATTAGTATACTAAGTATAATTAAAATGCTAATCCAGCGTTCTAATACTAACTTAACAAGGATTTTCAGTCCTTCGTTATAGAAACCTAAAATCTAAAATTTAATTATATGTAAAAATCTATATAAGACTTGCATAGGTTTCTATATCTTCTTGGGTGTTCATTTCTGTCGTGCATACAAGGATTGTTTTTTCGTCAATTTTGTATCCGCCAATAATGTTATGTTCTTTCAATTTTGCTAAAAATTTATCTGCATATTCAACTTCGATTAAAAATTCATTATAGAAATTTTTTGAGATAACTTTTATGCCTTTTTCTCGTAATTTTTTTGCCAAATCGTGAGCATTTTTACTTGAAAGGTAACTTGCTTGTTTAAAACCATTTTCACCCAGCAAACTTAGATAAACAGTTGCACAAAGTGCAATTAGTGCTTGGTTTGAGCAGATGTTACTTGTTGCTTTTTCACGCTTAATATGTTGTTCTCTGGTTTGAATTGTTAAAGTAAAGGCTTGTTCTCCATTTGCATCAATGGTTCTACCTGCAAGTCTTCCCGGCAATTGACGCATAAATTTTTCCTTGCAAGCCATAAATCCTGCGTGCGGACCACCAAATGACATAGGAATACCTAAAGGTTGAATATCTCCAACAACAATGTCAGCACCATATTCGGAAGGAGGAGTTAATATTGCAAGTGATGAAATGTCTGTAATTACAATAAGCAAAGTATCTTCTGACTTTGTTATTTCTTCTATTTCACCATAAAAATTTGGATTTTGGACTAGTATGCCTGCATAATCTTGAGTGCTTTCCGGTAACTTGTCAAACATTTCAAGTTCAATATCATTTGCCCAAGCATAAGTTTGAATAACTTTTATGTAATTAGGGTTTATTTTGTCAGATATAAGTATTTTATTTTTCTTTGAAATTCTTTTAGCCATAATGGCAGCTTCTGCTGCGGCAGTTGCACCATCATATACAGAAGCGTTTGAAACATCCATACCTGTTAATCTGCAAATCATCGTTTGAAATTCATACATAATTTGTAGTGTACCTTGTGCGATTTCAGGTTGATATGGTGTGTATGCCGTTAGAAATTCATAGCGTTGAGCAATTTGTCCTATTGCTGCGGGTATGAATTTGTTGTAAGTGCCTGCACCAATGAAATATGAAAAATCCGAATGATTTTTATTTGCAAGTGCTTGAACTTGTTTTTGGGTTTGCATTTCATTTAATGCTTCCGGCAAATTTAATTCATGCATTCTTGCTTGTTGTGGTATTTGTAAAAAAAGTTCTTCAATATTGCTTTTTGAAATACTATTAAGCATTTCTGTTCTGTCTTTTTCATTTAATGCGGCAAAATTATTCATTATTGTACTTCTTCCGTATATTCTTTGTAATCTAATAAATCAGATAATTCCATATTATCACCTGTAAAATCAACTTTTACAAGCCATCCGTTTTCATAAGGGCTTTCATTTAATATTTCAGGAGAATTTACAACATTTTCATTTATTTCCGTAACTGTGCATGAAATAGGCATATAGATTTCTGATGCTGCTTTCACTGATTCAACAGTCGCAAAAAGTTCACCTTTGTTAAAAGATGAACCAACTTCAGGAAGTTCTAAAAAAACTATATCTCCAAGTTGTTCAACTGCGTAATCGGTAAGTCCTACAGTATAATTTTTGTTTCCGTTTTCATAAATATACTCGTGTGTTTTTGAGCATAAAATAGATTCTGTTATTGTCATGTTTACTCCTTGTGGTTGTGTTTTGTTACAAAAGGTCTTTTAACAATTATGGCATCATGTAACTTTTCTCTAATCATAATTTGAACTTTAGTATCGGTTTTTAAATCTGATAAATTTGTAACGTATCCCAGTGCTATATTTTCATTTAATGAAGGTGAAAACCCACCGCTTGTAACTGCTCCTACTTTTTCTCCGTTGTAGTAAATTTCGTGTTCGTGTCGTGGTATTGCACGTGATAACATTTTTAAAGCAATTAATTTTTTATTAGTACCATTTTGCAGTTGAAATTCAATTACGTCTTTTCCATTATAGTATTCTTTTTTATCTTTTGGTAATGACCAAGATAAACCTGCTTCAACCGGAGTTGTTTGTTCATTTAAATCGTTTCCGTAAAGATGAAGAGCCGCTTCAAGTCTTAGAGTATCTCTTGCACCAAGACCTATCGGCATAAGTGAAAATTCTTTTCCTGCTTCAAGCAGTAAATCCCACATTTTTATTACATCTTTGTTTTTTAATAATATCTCGTAGCCGTCTTCTCCGGTATACCCTGTTCTTGATATCATTACGTCTATTCCGTTTAAGGTTGTTTCTTTTATTGTGAAAAAGTCTTGAGTTAAGTTATATCCGATTTTTCTTAAAATAGAATCCGCTTTTGGACCTTGAACCGCCAAAAGAGAGTAATTATGAGATTGATTGTCTATATACAAATCAAAATCAATGCTGTTTCGCACAAGCCAATTAACATCTTCATCAATTCTTGAAGCATTTACAATCAATAAATATTTTTCATCTTTGAGTTTATAAATTATTAAATCGTCAACAAGTCCGCCATTTTTGTTTGTTAATTGGCAATATACGGCTTTTGAGTCATATAATTTTGAAATGTCTTGCGGAACCATTTTATTTAAAAATTTTAATGAGTCTTTTCCTGATACAAAAACTTCTCCCATGTGAGAAACGTCAAATAATCCGGCATTTTCCCTAACGTTTTTGTGTTCCTCGATAATAGATTTAAATTGTACAGGCATGTGCCAACCTGCAAAATCTACCATTTTTGCTCCGAGTTCAACTTGTTTATCGTGTAATAGTGTTTCTTTCGTCATTTTCAAAACCTCATCCAAAAATAATTCTGTTATTAAATAGTTGAAATGTCAATAT
>DFEL01000167.1 GCA_002369055.1 Cyanobacteria bacterium UBA3803 | reverse complement strand
CTATCGCTTTGAACTTAGTTTAATACCGATAGAGGAAAAATTTAAAGACCTGAGATATTTATCTCAGGTCTTTTTTTATAGCAAATTCAACTCACTACTCACTATTCACAACTCACCGCAACTCGTGTTGTTCGTGTGATATGACATGACAATTCACAACTCACTATTCACGATTCACTAATTATTGTTCATCAAGAGCAGCAACGCCCGGTAAAACTTTACCTTCAATAAATTCTAATGAAGCACCACCACCTGTTGAAACGTGTGTAAAGTCTTCGGCTTTAAAGAATTTTTTAGCTGCTGAAACTGAATCACCACCACCAATAACAGAAGTTGCACCATTTTTAGTAGCTTCTACAACTGCTTCTAAAATTGATTTAGTACCTTCTGCAAATTTAGGATTTTCAAATGCACCAACAGGTCCATTCATAAGAATTGTTTTAGATGATTTTACAACTTCAGCAAATGCTTTTCTTGAATCTTCACCTGCATCAACACCTTCAAAGCCATCAGGAATTTCGTTGATTTTTACGAATTTGTTAGTACCGTTACCTGAAAAATCATCTGTAACTAAAACGTCTGTTGCCATTACCAATTTAACACCTTTTTCTTGTGCTTTCTTTTCAATTGCTTTTGCAACTTCTAATTGGTCATCTTCGCAAATAGAATTACCGATTTTACCACCGTTTGCTTTTACAAATGTGTATGCCATACCGCCACCGATAATCATGTTATCAACTTTGTCTAATAAGTTTTCTAAAACACCAATTTTAGAAGAAACTTTTGCTCCGCCAACAATTGCAGTAAATGGTCTTTCAGGATTATCCAATGCTTGAGATAAGCATCTGATTTCTTTTTCCATTAACAAACCTGAAACGGCAGGTTTTAATAATTTTGCAACTTTAGCAGTTGATGTGTGATTTCTGTGTGCTGCACCAAAGGCATCATTTACATAAAAATCGCCAAGTTTTGCTAATTCTTCAGCAAAAGTCATATCATCGTCTTTTGCTTCTTCTGCTTTGTAATAACGGATATTTTCTAATAATGCTACGTGTCCGTCTTGTAAATCTGCAAGTTCTTTGTCAGCTCCTCCACCAACAGGTGATTTCACAAATTTAACTTCTTGACCTAAAACTTTTGACATATATTTTGCAACCGGTTCAAGTGATAAATCTTCAAGCTTTTGACCTTCTTTCAATTTTTGAGGTCTTCCCAAGTGTGCCATTAAAATAATTTTTGCACCTTTTTCTTGTAAAAATTTTACTGTTGGAAGAATTGCTTGAATTCTTGTGTCATCTGTAACATTTTTGTCTGCATCCAAAGGAACATTAACATCAACACGAACTAATGCTCTTTTGCCTTTTACATCACCTAAGTCTTTAATTGATTTTTTCATTTCTATCTCCTTTTTTATATAAATGAACTGAAAAATATTGTTTAAATAACACTTTTATTTTAATCTATACAAAATTTTAAGTAAAGTATTAATTTTTTTTTCAATTATTGAAAATTTTTAATTGTTTAAAGTACAATATTTATAACAAAGCCGAAATAGCATGGAAAAGAAAAGATGATGGATGAACTATTAACAGGATATAATTTTTATTCAAGCGGTCGTGATATGGAGTTGATTACCAAAATTGTCGACACATTAAAAGATATTCTTGAATACGATAAACAACAGTCACAGCCTTTGTTTTTAAAGACTACCGATAACTTTATAATGAATATTGCCAGAAAGGTTGTCGAAGAAAAAAAAGAAACTTTTTTGATTGCTATAACAGGTGAAAGTGCTTCCGGCAAAACGGTTTTTGTAGATAATACTACAAAAGCATGTGTAAAAGATGTGGAAAAACAAGGTTTTTATACGGTAGTTCGTCAAGACGATTATTATAAAGATACGTCAAAAGAATTGCAAGAGGCAGGAAGTTACGAAGAATTGTTTAAAACAGGATTTAGTTTTGATACTCCTGATGTAATAAATTTGCAACTAATGCGAGAACATTTGCTGGAACTTAAAAGCGGTAAAGAAATTCAGTCTCCAAAATATAATTTTGTAACTTGTGAATCAACTCCTGACGGTGAAATTAAAAAGCCTGCAAAGATTATATTAACAGAAGGTTTGTATGTTTTGAACGAATCTGTAAGAGATATAATGGATGTTAAGGTTTATGTATATACCCCATTAGATGTTTTGAAAGAACGCTGGTACAAACGTGCTGAAAGTCGTGGTAAAACAGGTGAAGCGGCAGATTTGCAGTTTAAAGATGTAAACAAAACTGCACAACAATATATCAGACCGACATATCAAATTGCAGATGTTATAATTAACGGACTTGTATCACAAGAATATATTGCAGAAATTACTGATAAAATTTTCGATTCCATTAAAGCTTTGTTTTAATTAAGGTTTTTTAATGTTTTATATAAAAGAACTATGTTATTTTTATCATTTAGTGAGTTAATTATATCTGCTTTCATATCTTCATAGTTAATTTTGTTTTCGAATACAAATAATTCATAAAAGTCTAAATTAAGTGCTTTTACAATAGAAGTTAATGTTTCGGGTGATGGATAATGATTTCCGTTTTCAATTTTACTAACATTTTTATAGTCAATTCCAATTAAATCTGCAAATTGTTCTTGTGTCATGTGATTTAATTTTCTGTATTTTTTTATATTTTTACCCAAGTTTTCTTTTAAAAACATAGCTACCTCTAAAAATAATATAACGCTTTATTTTAGGTATATAACAATCTAATGCATATATTTTTTATAAAAATCTATTAGATAAGTTGACTAAACTCTATGTTATATATATAATAATTTTAAATTTCTATTTAATAAGATTAAATTAAAATTTAAGGGGTGAAAATGTCTAAAAAATATATATGTAAATTTGAAAGTCAATATTTTATAGATGAAAGTGATTTGTTGTATAAAAATAATTATGACATTGATAAAAGAGAAAATAAAGAACCTTATAAAAAGTTTCATGATAAACATTTATTTAGGTATTCTTTGACATGCAAAATTAAAGACGTAGGCAAATATATAACTGTAATTCTTATGAATCCTTCCTATGCGGATGAATATGGTCTTGATAGTACTTTATGTAATGTTAGAGAGTTTTTAATAAAGAATACAGATTACTCAGCATTTGAAGTTTTAAATATTTTTCCTATTAGGACACCAAATAGCAAAGATGTATCCAATTTGATGCAAAAATATCAAAAAATACAAACAAAAAACAATGATTATGTAAAAAGCATTTTAACGAAAAGTCAGGATATATTAGTTGCTTGGGGTGGAAAATACCATAATAAAACAATGTGGATATTAGATTTATTAAAAAATAAAAATGTGTATGCTTATGACATAAATAAAGACGGTAGTCCTAGACATTTTGCCCCTCAAGCATACAATAGAGCCAAAAAGAGTTTACAGAAATATGAAATTTAGGTAGTAAAAAGATAAACAAAAATGATACAAGGAGATTTTAAATGAAAAATAAATGCAATATTTTAATTTTAAGTTTGTGGTTATGTTTTTTATTCAATTTAGAAGTTTTAGCAAAAGATTGCGAGTATCCTTTTGAAGATCAAATTGCTTTAGCAGCAGTTTGTGGTTATCACTTATCTGATGACAAAAGCGATTTTTGGATTCCCCAAAATGTAAATCCACTCTTGATGACAAATCAAGAATTAGAAAAATATAGAATTCTTAAGAATACAACTCAATGTAGCAAAAATCCATTTTGTCGTTATTATATTAAACAAGCAAAAGCAGAAAATCGTCCGTTAATACGTTCAGATATTAGTAAAGCTAATGCGGATTATGCTGATATATATGGCTATTATGGTTTGGATGCAAGTTTGAGAGATAAAAACGGAAGATTGGGACAATTAACTTCTGAACAAGAAAAAACATTAAAAAAACTGCAAGATAAATATGGTGAAGATAGTGAGATTTTTGATGAAGAATTTAGACAACTTTTAAAACTATACAGACAACGTCAACAAACTGGTGTATTAAAAAATAAATACATTTATGAAAATTTGAAATCGATACCATTTAATTCGGTACATGTTAAGTTCTAATTTAAATATTTTCAAATAAGGATATAAAAATGAAAACAATATATATAAAACTATTTTTGATAGGTGTTATATTTTGTCTTACTATTATAACTAGTGGGTGTATTAAAATTGACACAGATATAAACATTTATAAAAATGGTAGTGCAGATATTAAAGATACATTATTAATTTCCAATACAGCTTTAGAATTTGATGAAGAAATGGACTATAACAAATCTATTGATTTAAACGCTTCTGTTGAAAATTTTAATAATAAGTATAAGCATATCAAAAATTATAAATCAGAACTTCTTCGCGAAGATCAATATTCGGGATTTAAAACTTTTTATTATATAAGTGATATTTCAGAAGAAAAAATTTTTGAAGCATTGCCATTTTATGAAGAAAGCAATTGTTTGATAAATAAAGATAAGCATTTCTTTTATACGACATACAATATCAAGATTAATATAAAATTTCCAAAAGAGCTTCCAGAAACTATTATAAAACAAAACAAAATATCAATCACTTTGCCAGTAAAAGCATTTGAAAATAATGCAGATACTATAAATGAAAAAACACATACTTATAATTGGAATTTTCCTAAAGAAATCAAAATAAAGTTTAATGTTGTAAACATCAAAAATGTTTTAATTGTTTCAATAAGTTCGTTTGTATTTTTATTTGCACTTATAATTTTGGTCGTAATTTTTAAAATGTACTTAACAACAAAAGATGATATAAAATTATGTCCATTTTGTAATGAAAAAATTAATTCTAATGATACAAAATGCAAGTATTGTGGGGAATTTATAGATAACGAGAAAGAAAATATAGAATGAGCGAAGTAAAAGAAACAAAAAAATGCCCTTTTTGTGGTGGTGAAATTAATATTAATGCTGTAAAATGCAAACATTGTAAAAAATTTATTAAAGATGATACAAAAAATAATTTAAAACTCTTTGTTGTTTTATTTTTTACTCTTGTTTGCTTTATTGTACTTATTACTGTACTTTTTAAGTTTGAAAATTCAAAAGATAATAGTAAAAATGAATCTTTCGTAAGTACAAATATTCCCGAAAATAAAAATGAAATACCACAAATTAAAGAATATAATAAGATATTTGATGATGTTGAACGCTATCAAGCAAAGTATTGGGAAATAATAAAAAGGCATGATATTTTATTACAAGTAGCTGAATTTGATGATTATTACTACAATGATTTGGCAGAATTAAATGCTTTATTTGTTGTTATGGAAGACAAAATTAATTATAATAATAAATACTTGACCCAATTACGTGAAGTTGATGAAAAATATAAAAATAATAATGGTGAAACTCAATATGAAATGAATATGAATGCAGGTGCTTACAATGAAGCAGTAGATGCAGTTTTAAATGAATTGTATCAAGATATAAGAAAAACTATTCCTGCAATTGATTTTGAAAAATTAAAACAAAGTGAAATAAAATGGCTTAAAGATATAAAAGATTATGAAAAAATTTATTATTCAGAAGATAGGGGCTCTATGGGCGGAATGACTTATGCTAATATGCTTGCAAATATGAGAAAATTTAGGACTTTATTATTGATACCTTATTTAGATTAAAGGAGATTAAAAATGAAAAATTTAAAAATTTTGTTAGTTTTAATTATTATGTTTATGCCACTGTCAGGATTATGTGCAACAACAACTCACTATGATAAATATGGACATAAGACAGGTTCATACAGAACAAGTGGAAATACAACAACACATTATGATAATCGTGGGCACAAAACTGGTTCTTATAAAACTAATTCATCAGGAAGAACTATTGAATACGATAAATATGGACATAAAACAGGCAGTTATAAGTCAAATGGTCAAACAACAACCAAGTATGATAAATATGGCTCAAAAGTAGGAACTTATAAAACAAATTCCAACGGAGTTACAACGACCTATGATAAATATGGACACAAAACAGGTTCTTATAAAACCAATTCCTCGGGAAAAATTGTTGAATACGATAAATATGGACGTAAGACTGGTAGTTATAAATCAAAACATTAAATCTTAACGTTTAATAAAAATCATATAATTTAACGATTTGAAATTTGTGAAAACATCATTATACTAAGGATATGAAAAAGTTTATTTTAATATCCGTTTTTATAATTCTTGCTATGGGTTTATGCACAAATGCCATAGCGGTTGATGATGAAAAAAACATTGTTTTACGGGGTTATGACGGTGTTGAACTGCCTACGGGAACTTTTATTCAAGTTATTAATTTAAGAGAATTTTCTACAAAATATTGTGATGAAACAACAAAAGTATCTTTTGCCGCAACGAATGATACTTTTATGCAAGACATGAAACTTATTCCTAAAGGTACTATTTTTCACGGTTTTATTGAAAAAATGAATGAGCCTGTTGTCGGAACAAATGCGTCAATGGTTGTGAAAATAACTAAAATGGTTTTACCTGACGGGTTTGAAATTCCTATGAAAGGTTATATTTACACAAATAACAAAAATTTAATCGGCGGAGGTATTACTCAACCGCTTGTTTGGCATAAACAACCACATTTTCAACAAGGTTTGGGCATGGGTACAATAAGATATGTACCCGGTACAGAACGTAAAATGGGTGAGCATCTCACTGTTGCAGCGGGTGCAGACCTTATGATTGTGCTTACCGCTCCGGCATGGATTACACATACCTTAACAAATTGACAAGATTTTACAAAAAAAATACAATATTATTATCGTTATTATTGTACTATTTTGTGAGGAATTTAAAATGAAAAAACAATTAAGTTTGGCTTTGATATCAACATTTTTGGTAACAAACATATCTTTTGCTGCTTCAAATTATTCATTTGAATCATCAAATCAACCACAACAATACACATCAAATCAACCGTTGAGAGGTTATTTGGTAAGTGTTCCTGCAGGTTCTGTTGTTCCTGTTGTTACTACTCAGGAATTGTCATCAGATGTTTTAACTCAAGGACAAATGATACAAATGCCTTTGGGTTCTAATTTTTATTACGACAATAAATTAATTGCTCCTGCGGGAAGTACTGTTACCGGTACTGTTACAACATGTAAAAAAGCAACTTGGGGTAATATTAACGGTAAATTAAAAATTACTTTTACTCAAATTACAACACCTCAAGGAGTTCAAATACCAATTAATGGTGTAATCAGAACAAATGACGGAAGTGGTTTGTTAGTTGGCGGAACAAAACTTGATGCTGCAAAGGTATATACAAAAGATGCCGCAGCAGGTGCTGCAATAGGTGCTTTATCAGGTGTTGTATTTGGAGCATTGGCAGGTGGCAGTGTCGGACAAGGTGCTGCATTAGGTACTGCGGTTGGTGCAGGCGGCGGTCTTGTTAAAGGCGGTGCAACAAAAGGTACTGATGTTAAAATACCTGCAAATTCAACAATTGATATGATTTTAACTCAACCTGTTACCGTTCAGCCTTCTCATTATAGTTATGAGGAATAGATACTCGGGGAATAATCTTATTTTATATTTAATTATAAAAATATAAAGTAAATTGTAAAAATAGGGATAATAAATGTCGATTCTAGGAAAATTTAATAATTTAACAGATGAAGAAGAACAAAATAATGGTGCATATACTACACCTGCTGTTATTCGTGATAATAAAGATTACATTTC
>DFEL01000162.1 GCA_002369055.1 Cyanobacteria bacterium UBA3803 | reverse complement strand
AAAATGCCACATGTCTTATCCATGTTTAACATGTTTTTATCCTTTTGTTACAGAAGTGTTACATAAGTGCAAAAAAAAAGGACACAAAAAGTGTCCTAAAAATCCAACTATCACAAATCATATATTTAATACTTTTATAGAGTTCTGCCTGACCAAAGGCTTTCGCCCAATGTTGATTGAGTTTTTGTTGCTTCAACGGTCAATGTAACATTGTTTGGTGTGAATACGAATACCATATCACCAACTTTTTGAGGTTGGCCACCTAATGCACATGCTGCACCGCAAACAAAATCAATTGTTCTTTGAGATTGTTCTTTATCCAATAAATGTAAGTTCAATACAATTGTCTTTCTATCTTTTAAGCATTGAACAATTTGAGCAGCCTCACCAAATGAACGAGGTTCCATAATCATTACTTCTGAACCGCCTTTTACTGTCGGATGAGAAATAACATTTAAATTTGCTCTTTCATTTTTTTGATGAAATGGTGATTGTTGATATGCAGGAGCCAATGCCAAATTGTCCTCTGTTTCATATTCTTCACCTGCTTCATCCATCATATCTTCAAAGACTCTGTCATCAGATTGTTCTAAACCTTGAGTTAAAAAGTCTACAATTCCTTTAATTTTTTCTGTAATAGCCACTAATTCGTCCTCCAATTTCTAATTTGTACTAAATAATTTTCTGCCTATGCGTAGCATAGTTGCACCATGTGCGGCAGCGATTTGATAGTCATTGCTCATACCCATTGAAATTTCTTTCAATTCACAGTTATTTTTGTTCACTAATTCAATTTGAGTTTGTTTTATATCTTCAAATAATTTGCTTAATTCATCTTCACCAACTTGCAAGGGTGCAATATTCATTAGACCTAAGACATTCAACCCTTTTAATTTAAGTATTTCTTCAAAATCTTTTACCAATTCATCTTTTGAAAAGCCGTATTTTTGTTCTTCGCCTGCATTATTCAATTGAATAAAAACATCTTGAACTTTACCATATTTTACCGCTTCTTCTGATATTACATTAGCAAGTTTTAAAGAATCCACCGAATGAATAACATCAAAATTACAAACTACTTTGTTCACTTTATTTGTTTGAAGATGTCCAATGAAATGAAATTTAGAATTTTCTTTTATTTCATTCGGCAAAGAATTTATCTTTTCTATTGCTTCTACCGCCCTTGATTCTCCGAAATCTCGCAAGCCTGCCTCATAAGCAGATATCATTGCTTCAATTCCGAAGTACTTGGTTACTGCGATTATTTTTGGTGTATAAGGTGCGATTTGCTCTTGTATCTGTAATAAATTTTTCTTAATTGTTTCTTTCATAAGACTATTTACCCAAACAAGAGATGTCCGTTTATGCAGAGCATGGTTCTATTATAAACCCTGTTCATGTTGAGGACAACTTTTTTATTTCCTATCTTTCCGTATCCGCCGAAAACCATGAAATAACATGGTTTTCACATGTTTTAAAACACTTAATATAACTTAATAAAGCGTTTCTTATATAGTATTGGCGTAGTTTTAACACGCCAATACTATACTAATTACTATCTTCCAAGTTGAGATAATGTTTCCATTACGCTACTTGCTGTTCCGAACACACGTGAATTTGCGTTAATTGCACGTTGTGCAATAATCATGTTTGATAACTCACGTGCAAGGTCAACATTTGAACCTTCCAAACCACCTGTTTGTAAAGTACCTGTACCCATTTGACCTGCAACTGTATATGTTACATCACCTGTATCAGGTCCTATTGTCCATAAATTGTCAGCTCTTGATACAAGACCGGCTTCGTTTGTAACTGTTGCCAACTGCATTACAAGTTGAGATGAACTGGATAATACGTTTTGGTTTACTGTAACATCGTCTGCAACAATATTAACACCTGATGCTGTTACATATTGGAATTCAAAATTACCGTTTACATCATTATAAACTACCGTCATTTTATCACCGTTATCATAAGCAGCTTCAATAGTACCATCTCCACCAATTGAATATGATGATAATGATGTTCTGTTTGTTGGTGAAGCCTCAGGTTCTACTGATACAACATAAGACAGAACTTTTGAACTTACACCTTCAGTATCAGCAGCAGTAACTTGATCATAACCACAAACGGTTGTAAAGTTTGAAGTTGATTGATTTGTAAACCTAATAGCATCTCCTGATGTTAATTTAATATTCAATGTACCATCACTTTTAGCAGTAACCGAAACACCTGCACTTATTGTTGGTGTATGTGTACTGTTATATTCCGTAATTGCATTTGTAATAGCAGTTTGAACAGCACTTGCAAATGAAGAAACAGTTTTTGCACTTGCAACATCAGTTTCAGGAATTGTTGCAACAAGAGGGTCATTATCCGCACTGGCATTAGTACCATCACTAATACCAAATACTATTGTACCAGCTGTAAATTTTGCGTTATTCAAATCACCCAATTCTTTCGTTGTCAAATCAGCACCTGAAACAGTAGGTGTAATTGATTGAGGAATATGAACAGGTGTTTGAGATGCTTCTTCATTTGCAACACCTAATGCTCCTAGTACTTTATTACCTGTTGCAGTAATCATATCACCGTTTGCATCCAACGTAAACGCACCATCACGGGTTAAAAATACGTTATTTGAAGCATCCATTACTGTATAATACCCTCTGCCTGAAATCATTGAATCTCCTGCCATATCTGTTGACAAAAATGAACCGGTGTTAAAGTTTCTTGTAATAGCTTCCAATTTTACACCTAAACCGATTTGTTTAGGGTTTGTACCACCAGCAGTTGCTGTTGGAGCGTTACCTGCTGTTAGTGTGTTTGAAAACAGTGTTGCAAAACGAGCATCTGCTGATTTATAGGCTGTTGTATTAATGTTAGCAACGTTGTTTGACACTACGTTGATAGCCTGCTGTGCTACGTTTAACCCTGTCATTGATGTAAATAAAGCTTGTGACATTCTTCCTCCTCTATGTCTTTATAAATGTTTAATTAATTCCGTTTAATTTATTTTTGTTATTATGGTCTGATAGATTTAATTTCTGAAATTGAATATGTAGAACCATTTATGTTTATCATACCTTCGCCGTTTTCAAACGATACTTCATCAACTTTACCTGAAATATCTTGAGTAGATACTACTGCACCGGTTCCATCTAATATAGGCACGGAAACTGTAACGTCTTTGCCTACAAGTGAAAGTGTTTGCGAAATTATATTACTTGCATTTACGGTTTCACTTAATTCATTAATTTTATTAGAAACATCTGTAAATGAAGCGTTTAAATTGTTCATAGCTTCCAATGATGAATATTGTGCCATTTGTGCAAGCCATTGAGAATTATCTGTCGGTTCTGTCGGGTCTTGCTGTTCCATTTGTTTTAACATTAATTTCAAAAACATATTTGAATCTGTTACATCATTTGTAGATGTTTTTGGTTGTTTAGATTCATTGATTGCAGTTGTCGTTTGCAACTGTGTTATCGCTGATGTTACACTCATTTACTTTTACCTACCTCTCCATTTATCACTACAATTTATAACTTACATTTCCAAACCCTGATTTAACGCTTATTGTTCGCTCTGTTTGCATTGTACGTTCTATTATTTGCTCAGGTTCTTCTAATATTTCATTTTTTATTGCTTCTTTCTGTAAAAATTCATAGGCAGAACGTTTTTCCTTTTCTGAGTCCTCGTCATTTCTTGAATGATTACCATTATTGTTTGAATCAAATTGACCGTCTTCCTTATTAAACATATTATTGTTGCTAGCTGAAGAACGTCCTGCTTCTGCAACTTTTACATTTACGTTATTAACATTTACACCTTGAGATTGAAGAACTGATTTCAAACCGTCAAGATTTTTGTCTAAAATTTCTTTTGCTTGCGGATTATCTGCTATAATCTGTGCAGAAATTCCATTTTGACCTTTTGATATCTCAATATTTAATTTTCCTAAACTTTCCGGTGTCAAACCTATTGTAATTTTTTGCATTCCATTTTGTGCATTTAATGCCATCTTTGCTCTGATTTGTTCAAGAATATTTATTTCAGGAACATCTGCTGCTGATTGTTGCGGCATTTGAAGATTATTTGACTGAGTAAGTTTAGCATTCAATTCTTGGTTAAAATCAACTTTTAACTCAACCGCTTCACTATTTTGTACTGCTGCGTTATTTTGCATAACATCACGCATTAAAACTTCTCTTGATGATTGTCCTAAGTCTGTTTGATATGTTTTTACAGATTTATCAACTTCTTTAATTTTTGCATCCATTTTTTGTAAATTTTCTGTTGACAAACCTGCTTTTTCTAAGGTTTCGTTTGCTCTTAACATTTTATTTTCATCTGAAGTAAAGCTCTTAACTTGTGGTTGAACTTTAACATTATCTTCAACCTGTATTTTTACTTGTTCAACTTTTTGTTTTACTTGCTCTTCTTTTTGTTTTACTTGTTCTTCTTTTTGTTTTACTTGTTCTTCTTTT
>DFEL01000105.1 GCA_002369055.1 Cyanobacteria bacterium UBA3803 | reverse complement strand
TTTTGTCCACCAGAAACATTTACACCTCCCTGCCCTAAATCTGTTTCATATCCTTTTGGGAAAGACTGAATAAAAGAATCGGCATCTGCGGCTTTGCATGCTTGAATTATCTCTTGTTCAGTAGCATTTTCGTTTCCCCATAAAAGATTTTCTTTGATTGTTCCACTAAATAAAACATTCTTTTGTAAAACCATTGCGACGGAATCACGAAGAACTTTTAAATCATAATTGCGAACATCTTTTCCACCAATCTTAACTGAACCGCTAAATACATCATACAAACGCGGAATTAAAGAAACCAACGTTGTTTTGGATGAACCAGTGCCTCCAATAATTCCAACAGTTTGACCACTTTTAATGTTAAGATTGATATCAGTTAATACACAATTTTCTTTATTTTTTGAATAACTAAAACTAACATTATCAAACACAACCGAGCCATCTTTTACAGTAGTAATTGGATTTTCTGGATTTGCAATATCGGATTGTTCATCTAAAACTTCGCAAATACGATGGTTGGATGCTTTTACCATAACAAGAGAAATAAATAGCATACCAAGCATCATCAAAGATGAAAGAACTTGAGTTACATAAGTAAAGAAACTGATTAATTCACCAGTTTTCATTGTTCCCCATACAACTTGACGTCCACCAAACCACATAACTGCAATCATCGCACCGTACATTACAAATTGCATTATTGGCATCATAAAAATAATCAATTTTTCTGCGTGAACTTGTGCCTTCAATACATTTTCTGCCGCTTTTTTGAATTTATTTTCTTCGTAGTTACCACGTACGTATGCTTTTACAACTCTAATTCCAATTAAATTTTCTTGGATGGTGGCATTCATTCCATCAAACATTTTCATCATTTTTTCAAAACGAGGATGTGCAAAAATTGAAATAAAAATTACACCACACGCAATAATCGGTATTGCAACTAAAAATATTAAAGCCAACCGTGAATTAATTTTAAATGCCATGACGGTTCCAGCAATAAGCATGATAGGAGACCTAAAAGTCATGTGAATTAACAATCTGTAAACATTTTGAGACATATTTACATCGGTTGTAAGCCTTGTCACTAAAGATGCAGTACTAAATTTATCAAGATTAGCAAATGAAAAATCTTGAATTTTGTCATACAATCTTCTTCGCAAATTATATCCGTAACCTTGCGCCGCATAAGTAGAAAATCGAGTTCCTAAGACACCACAAGTTAAAGAAATACAGGCAAGACCTACCATCATAAGACCTGTTTTTACAACATAGGACAAATTAGAATTTGCTATCCCGACATCAATGATTTTAGCCATTACAAAGGGAATTATTACTTCCATAATAACTTCCCCCATCATTACAATTGGAGAAAGAATTGAATTGATTACATATTTCTTTTCCAATCCTTTTAAAAGTTTTCTTGCATTAGACATAGATTTAAATGTAATAGAAAAGACTAGTAAAATTCAAGTTTAATTAAATAAAAAATGGTAATATAATATTATATAATAGAATAAAAACACACTAAAAATGTTGAAAAAAAATGATTTCGAAAATTCCGAAAATGGAGGATTTCTATGTTCATGGATTATACTTATGTGATTTATGTTTTACCAGCCGTTTTATTAAGTCTACTTGCACAGGCAATGGTAAAATCAAGATTTGCAAAATTTAATAGAGTTTTAAGCGAAAGAAATATAAGCGGAGCCCAGGCAGCCGCTCTTTTGCTGAGGAGCAATGGAATTATGGATGTAAAAGTAGCCCATATCAGTGGCACACTTACCGATAATTACAACCCCTCAACAAAAATTCTTAATCTCAGTGATTCAACTTATTCGAGCACTTCAATTGCAGCAATTGGAGTTGCAGCCCACGAAACAGGTCATGCAATTCAGCATGATGTAGGCTATGGTCCTTTAGCTTTGCGAAGCATTTTAGTACCGGCAGCAAACATAGGCTCCAGATTCGGTCCTACCCTTGCAATTCTAGGTTTGATTTTCGGCTATTCAACAGAAGCTGAATCCCTTATTCCAATATTCCAGCTGATAACTAATATTGGCCTGATTTTATTTGCGGCCTCCGTTATTTTTTATCTGGTGACACTGCCAGTAGAATTTGACGCTTCAAGAAGGGCATTGAAAATCTTAAAAGAAACAGGAACACTCAGCCCAGAAGAATTAAGCGGTGTTAGAAAAGTCTTATGGGCTGCGGCGATGACTTATGTTGCTTCTGCACTTACAGCTATAGGTTCATTTGTCAGGCTGCTGGTTTTAACAGACAGAAGAAGAAACAGATAAAAATAATAAAAAAATTGTAATTATTTTTGTATTTTTTATCATTGTGCTATTGACACAAATAAGCAAAAATAATATATTTATGAAACATTCCAACGAATGGATGGGCTACTAGCTCAGTAGGTAGAGCAACGCCCTTTTAAGGCGTGGGTCACTGGTTCGAATCCAGTGTAGCTCAAGTAAGGACTTCTGGTATCAGAAGTCCTTTTTTTTTATTTTTTTTCTAGTCAATATTTTTTTCTTGCCAAGCATAAAACTATCTGATAATATTTTCTTGTAAAAAAGTTTGCTCAAAAAGAGAGGGTTTACGATTTTTTTTTCTTCATAAGAGGAGTATTTTTATGAAAAAACTTTTTTCTGTATTAGCTGTTTTGTTTGTATTAGGAACATCACATGCATTCTCAGTAGGAATTGGTGCTCAGGGTGGTTATCCACTTGGTGGAGCATTGACTTTCAAAGTTGATTCATTACCATGTGTTTTTGCAGTTGA
>DFEL01000171.1 GCA_002369055.1 Cyanobacteria bacterium UBA3803 | reverse complement strand
CTCCTGTTCTCTTTTTTGCTCTCATCTCTTTTCATACATATATTATGTAGGAAATTTTAAAAATTTATACCTTCATTAAGAGGATATTTCTACTTCAAATTTCTCAATGCTTCAAGTTCATCTTGGTATGGTGAAATTTTGTTCAATTTATCTATTATTTGAGGCATTTTTTCTATTACGTAATCAATTTCTTCTTCTTTGGTAAATCTGCTTAAAGAAAATCTTATGCTTCCGTGAAGTGCGGTAAACGGTATTCCCATTGCACGAAGTACATGACTTGGTTCTAATGAGCCGGAAGTGCAGGCACTTCCGGAACTTGCACAAATTCCAATATCGCTTAAATGCAATAATATTAACTCACCTTCAATATATTGAAAACCAATATTTGTTGTATTTGGAACTCTGTTTGTAGGTGCAGTGTTTAATCTTGCATTAAATATATTTTTTACAATTCCTTGTTCCAGTTTATCACGCAAGCGTTTTACTTCTTTTAATTCGTAATCTAAACCATTTTTAGCAAGTTCTGCGGCTTTACCTAAACCTACAATATACGGAACATTTTCTGTACCTGCACGCCTGCCTCGTTCTTGGTGTCCGCCGTTGATTAAAGGTGAAATTATTGTACCTGATTTTACATACAAAGCACCTATACCTTTAGGGGCGTGGAATTTATGACCTGAAATACCAATCATATCTATTTTTGTATCTTTTACGTTCATTGGTATTTTGCCTGCTGCTTGAACGGCATCAACGTAAAATGTTGTTTGCGGATTTTTTTCTTTTACAATTTCAGCAATTTTTTCAACAGGAAATATTATACCTGTTTCATTATTTGCCCACATCACAGAAACAAGAGCGGTTTCATCAGTAATTTTTTCTTTTAGTTCCTCTAAGTTTAGTTCACCTTGAGCATTAACACCTATATAATCAACTTTATAACCTTGTTTTTCGTATTGTTTGTATAAATTTAAAACGCAAGGGTGTTCAACTGCTGTTGTAATAATATGTCTTTTGGTTTTATTATTTGCTAAAACACCTTTTATTGCAGTATTTGCACTTTCAGAACCGCAAGATGTAAAAATAATTTCTTTTTCATTTTCAGCACCGACAAATTCTTGTACTTGTTTTCTTGCAACTTTTAAAGCGTTAGAAGATTTTTTTGCAAAATCGTACATACTCGACGGATTTGCGTATTCTTCTTTCAAGTATGGCATCATTTCATCCAAAACTTTTTCGTCAACTTGAGTTGTTGCATTATTATCCAAGTATATTAATTTGTCCATTTATTGTACCTCTATAACTTCAATTTGTTTAGAAACAGTTTCTTGCAAAGTTTGTTCAACAAAAACTTTTAACGTCATGTGAGAATTTTTGCAACCTGAGCATTTGCCTCTTAATTTTACATAAACTTTATTATCTTCAATATCAACAAGTTCAATATCTCCGCCGTCTTTTTGTAATTCAGGTGAAATTTGATTTTCAATAACGCTGTTAATTTTCAAAATCTTTTGAGTTTGCGTTAATTTAGGCTTATCTGCGTCTTGTTTTGCCCAATATTCATCAATAATAGTCTTTATCGTTGATTTACATTTACCGCAAGCACCGCCCGCTTTAGTATAATTTGTAACTTCTTCAACAGATTTTAACTTATTCGTTTCTATTGCTTCTAAAATTTGACTTTCGTGAACATCAAAACATTGGCAAATTAATTTATCTTGTTTTTCAGGTAAATTAAATTCCATTTCGTCATTAAAATAATTTTTCAAAGCATCTTCCAACGCTTCATGTCCCATAACGGAACAGTGCATTTTTTCAGGAGGAAGTCCGTCTAATTGGTCTGCAATATCTTTATTTGTAATTTTTCTGACTTCTTCTATCGGTTTTCCGATAATCATTTCTGTTAAAATACTTGAGCTTGCAACAGCAGAACCACAGCCAAAAGTTTGAAATTTAGCATCTGTCACAATACCGTTTTCTATTTTTAAATATAATTTTAACGAATCTCCACAAGCAAGAGAGCCTGCTTCGCCAACCGCATCAGCATTGTCTATTTTTCCTACGTTTCTCGGATTACGGTAGTGATCCATAACTTTTTCAGAATAATCCCACATAATACCTACCTTTTTACTATATGTTATATTTTTATTGTAACGCAAAAAAATAAGAGTATTATAAAAATTAATAAAATATTCAGAATTTAGACAAAATTTGCCTGAATATATGCGGATACGAACGTAATATTATTTTTCTTAAATTATCGTCTGAAATAATTTTCAAAGCCTCATGCCTGATAATAAAATTATTTCTTACATTAATCCAAAATCTGTTTTTTACTTTACCTGCATTTTTTTCGTGTTCTCTTTTATTTACAAGTTTTTCGGTAATAGTTAAGGAATTTCCCTGCAAATGTGCAAGATTAAACAAAAATTTATCAGGGCAAATTTTCCACAATTTATAATTGTTATAATTTAAAATACAGTTTAAATATTTACGTTTAAACATTCCACAACTCATAGGCGACCACCACCAACCGCCAAAGGTTTCCTTTTCTGGAGTCAAAAATTTATTTGTTTTGCAATTACATGTTACAAGTGCGACATCATTTTCTTTAAGTTTTGATGTCATAATTTCCGCATAATCAGGAGTAATTGTATCATCTGAATCAATTATGCTTACAAATTCGCCTTTTGCTTCTTTTAAACCTGTAATTATTGAAGCAAGTTGACCTTTGTTTTTATCGTGTTTTATTAGTTTAAATCCCTCTATCTTTTCCAAAATTTCAACAGAATTATCCGATGAATAATCGTCAACTACAATAATTTCAAAATCTTTGTAAGTTTGATTTTTTATACTTTCAATTGTTTCAGATATATATTCCGCATAGTTATATGAAGTTACTACAAAACTTACGGTCATTAATTTGCACCATTATTTTTCTTATTTTCTATAACAGAAGAAATAAATGCCGAAACAATAAATGCCAAACCAATTAAACCTGTAACAACTTCCGGAACTTCAACCGTTGTTGAAACAAACATTATTAATGCCAAAGCACCGATTGCCCAATGAGCACCATGCTCAAGATATACATATTTTGCAAGAGTTTTTTGTTCAACAAGTAATAAAGTTAAAGAACGAACAAACATTGCACCAATAGAAAGACCTATTGTAATGATAACAATATCCTGACTTAATGCAAACGCACCCAAAACACCGTCAAGCGAGAACGAAGCATCAATTAATTCCAAATATAAAAATGCAATTAAGCCTCCACCCTTAACAGTTGCAGATAATGCTTTTGCTCTTTGTTCTTCGTGTTTTTCAAGCCAATGGGTAACTCCGTCAATTGTAAGATATACTACAATACCAATTAAACCAGAAGTTAAAACCGATAATTTGTGTTCTGCGGGAACATAATGTTGCGTAATAAGAACCGCAATCGAAGTTACAATTGTTTCAAAACCTTTTATATTACCAAGATGAGAACAACAATGTTCAAGCCCTTTAATCCAATGAATATCTTTTTCGCAATTGAAGAAATACGATAAAAACAGCATTAACAGGAATGCACCACCAAATGCAACTATTGGTGCGTGAGTTAAGTGTAAGTAATGAGCATATTGATTGGAATCATTTAATGCAATATTTAGAACTTTAAATATACTTATCTTTGCAAAAATTGCAACAACTAAAAGCGGAAATAAAAATCTCATACCAAATACCGCTATTGCGATACCCCAAGTTAAAAATCTGTGCTGCCAGATTTTTTCCATTTTTTCTAATTTCATTGCGTTTACGACAGCATTATCAAAAGACAAACTTACTTCTAAAATGCCCAAAATAAAAGCAATAAAAACACATAAAAAACCTGTTCCATGATGTACGTGTTCTCCCCAAAGATAAGCACCTATAAACCCAAGAACTGTTACTATAATAGAGCCTGTAAAATGTTTCATACTACTTTAAATCCTTTATTAATTCAAATGCTTTTTCTTTCAAACTTTCGAAATCAGAATCATTTTTTATTATATAATCCCAATTTTTAATATAGTCTAAACCTGTTTCAGTAACGTCATCTTCACCTATAAGAGTTCCTCTTTTTGCTCTTATTTCCCGAGGACATTCTACTCTGATAGCAATAGCACCGGCTTTTTTAAATGTTTCGTACTCAAAAGGAACTCTTACATCTGTTACCATAATGTTTCCTTCTTCAGAAATTATTTTTTTTATCCAGTAATCATCACTTTGACTTCTTCCCCAATTGCCCAAGTCAATAAGTCCTTGTCTGTATTGCGACTTATTCTTTTCTATTTCTTCATAAGTCAAACCGTGCTGACGTCCGTATTCTAATTTAATAATATCGCCCATAGCACATCTTCTGTAATCTGGCATGTTTTCAAGCAAAATTTTTGCCAATGTATCTTTACCTGAATACTGTTTTCCTGAAAAGATTATAATTTTATCAGCCATTTTAACCTCACAAAAAATTTAATATAGTACTATTATAAGTCAAATAAAACTACAAACAATAACCCCTCACTACTCACTACTCACTACTCACTACTCACCACTCACAGTTCACGATTCATGTTTAACATGTTTTTATCCTTTTGTTACAGAAGTGTTACATAAGATAATTAAATAAATTAATATTTCATAAATATATCCTTGATTTTTGGCATGCCTTTGGGCTATAATGAACAAGTTATATATTTAGTTGGAAAGTCGGAACACAAATGGCATTAAATTTTCAAGAATTAATATTCAATTTACAAAAATACTGGGCAGAACAAGGTTGCATAATTCAACAACCTTATGATATCGAAAAAGGGGCTTCAACTATGAACCCTGCAACATTCTTAAAAGCTCTCGGCCCTGAACCTTGGCATACTGCAATGGTTGAACCTTGCAGACGTCCAACTGACGCAAGATACGGCGAAAACCCTAACAGACTTGGTCATTATTATCAATTTCAAGTAATTATGAAACCAACTCCAAAAGATGCTCAAGAATTATATTTGAAATCACTTGAAGCAATTGGTATTGATTTAACAAAACACGATGTTCGCTTTGTTGAAGATAACTGGGAATCTCCAACATTGGGAGCAGCAGGTGTAGGTTGGGAAGTTTGGCTTGATGGCATGGAAATTACTCAATTTACATACTTCCAACAAGTAGGCGGACTGGAAGTTAAGCCTGTTGCATTAGAATTAACTTACGGTGTTGAACGTATTGCAATGTATTTGCAAAATGTTCAACATTTCAAAGATAT
>DFEL01000113.1 GCA_002369055.1 Cyanobacteria bacterium UBA3803 | reverse complement strand
TTTATTGCTTTTTGTTTATTTTCTTCTTTTAGTTCCGTTTCCTTTGATGAAATCTTACTTATTATGTCATCAAAAGAGGTTCTTACGGTTTCGTCAGAAGTAAACCACGCACTATGTTCTGAATTTACTTTTGCTCTAAATGCATGACCTTCACTTGATAAACCTACTTCTTTTGCTTTTTCGTACAAAGCTTCCTTTATGTGATTTTCTAAATCTTCTTGCTGATGTCCGAACCAGCCTGTATGATGTTCACCTTGAATTGACTCAATCAAAGATTCTCCATCCATACCGTCTGCAAAATCAGCATTCCATGCTTCGATAACCGCCATTACATTATCTTTGGTAATTCTATTAACCGCAGCTACTAATTTATCATTTTTTGTACCTGCACCTTTCATTGCATCATACAAATCTTCTGCAATACTTGCAGCTTCTGCTTTTAAATTAGCCTCTTTTTCTTTTGCAAGTTTCAAAGCCTTTTTATCTTTTTCTTCATCACCTGTTGAAGAAATACCACGTTCATTTAATTCTCTAACTAAATCTGATACACCTGTTGAAGCAGCAGGATTATTTGGATTTGCCGGATTTGTTTGAGAACTTGCAAACGGATTATATGTAAACAAATTTGTAAAATCAAACTTCGGCATAGCAAAGTTATTACCAACATTTTGCAACCAAGCCGGAGTTGATAACGAAGCATTAAATACATCTGAACCTGAAGGCAAATAATTTGTTGCATTCAAGGCATTTGCTACCGCTACACCTTGCTGAAATGCCGCAGGCATATTCATCGCAAATACGGAATTATCCATAAATGATTGACCGTTTATTGTCGGATATTGATATTTATATGCACCATTTGTAAAACTATTCAGTGCCATCATCATATTCAAATTTGATGCAAAATCTGCTGTCATTTTTAATAATCCTCTTCTCAATAAAGTATGATAATATCTCTCGTACTTAAATAAAGTATTTTTATTAAAAATAATTGCCTTTTATCCCAAAAACATGATTAACAAAGGCTTTAAACCCATATAAAACAGCACTTTTAGAATTGTAACATTTCCGTTACAATTATCCTCAAAGCATGTAGCGATAATATTTTCAGATAATTTCTCCGTACAAATCGTATTCGGTTGAAGATGTAATTTTAACGTTTTCAATATCACCGGGAACTAATTGCTTATCCGTTTTTATATAAACCATACCGTCAATTTCAGGTGCATCATATTCTGAACGTGCAATAACAAAACCCTCATCTGTCACACCTTCTATAATACAAGGTAAAACTTTACCGACATACTTTTTGTTATTTTCCGCAGAAATTTTTTGTTGAAGCTCCATTAATTTTTTATATCTTGCTTTTTTCGTTTTAGCAGGAACTTGATTTTTCATTTTATACGAAATCGTACCTTTTTCTTTTGAATACTCAAAAACACCCATTTTATCAAATTTTACGTCTTCAACAAATTTATATAAATCCTCAAATTGTTCTTCGGTTTCTCCGGGATAACCAACAATAAATGCTGTTCTTATAGCAACATTTGGAACTTTATTTCTTATTTTATTAATTAATTCTCTATAATCAAATGCGGGTCTGCACATTGATTTTAAGACTTCAATATTTGAATGTTGAAGCGGCAAATCAATATATTTTACAACCTTATCCAATGTTGCAATTTTATCTAATAATTCATCATCCACATTTGTCGGATAAGCGTACATAATTCTAATCCAAGAAATATTTTCTATCTTATTTAATTCTTCCAGTAATTTTGGTAAAGAATTTTTCCCATATAAATCAATACCGTAACTGGTTGTATCTTGAGCAATTAAAACAACCTCAGAAACACCCTTATCAGCAAGTTGACGTGCCTCTCTAACAATGTCCTCTATTTTTCTTGAATGACATTTTCCTCTTAACTTTGGAATAATACAATATCCGCAATTATAATTACATCCGTCTGCAATTTTTATATATGAACTTGAACCTACCGTAATTTGTTGACGATTGACACTCTCAGGATAACTATAAGAAGGATTTTCGGAAATATCTTTAACATATTTAAAATCACTTTTTATTAAATTATCGACAACTTCTGCAATTTGCGTAAAATCAGTTGTACCAAGCATTGCTACAACTTCAGGTATTGCCTCTTTTAATTCTTCTTTATGCTTTTGAGGAAGGCAACCAGTAACAACAACTTTACAGAACCTGCGACAATGCCGACATCCCATACATACGGATTCTTTTTCAGCATCGTGAATAAAAGAACAAGTATTGACTATGACAATTTCAGCTTCAGTTTCATCTAAGGTTATATCATAACCTTTATCTGCAAGAATACCCAGCATTAATTCGGCATCAACCAAATTTTTTGCACAACCGTGATTTACCAACGCTATTTTTGTCATAAATACCTCTTTTCGAGATTATTTTAACATAAAATTTTATATACTCATATTTTTCAAATCAGTATATGCTGAAATCATTTTATTTCTGATTTGCATTGCCATTTGCATACTTAACATTGATTTTTCACTTGCAATCATTAAATCGTGAATACTTACGTCCTCACCCCTTGCAAAAGCCTCTTGCATTGCGTCTAATTCAAGTCGTTTATCGTTTACATCATTCAAACCGTTACTGAATGCACGTTCAATATTATTCATCAAACCTGCCGCAGTATCAGGATTATAAACTCTTTTTGAGGCTTCTTCTTCGGCTTTTATTGAATTTTGAAGCATCCTTTCAAAATCATTTTGAAAATTATTATTAACTTGTAATGAAGCATTACCCTTTAGATAATTATTATAATTTTTAATAGGATTAAATTGAGTTTGAAAACTATTCATACTGCTTATTGTATTAAAATCCATTTTTTACATACCCCTTTTTAATTAAATATTCAATGCTGATTGAATCATTGTCTTAACGTTTTCCGCAACAACGGAATTTGCCTCATAAGCCTTTGATGCAGAAACCATATCAACCATTTCTTCAACGACATTTACATTTGGTAATTCAACATAACCATCTGCATCTGCGTCAGGATGATTTGGGTCATAAACTAATTTTGTAGGATCCTCAGTTTCCTGTATTGATTCAACTCTTACACCGTTAGATATTAAACCTTGATTTAAAGCAATGCCGGTATTTATTCTAAAACTTCCGTCCATTGGATTAAATTTTGCATCAGTTGCATTTGATGCAAAATTTCTTGCACCTCTTGAAAGTTCATCTTCATAAATTGCTCTGAAATTTACGTATTTTTTAACGTAAACACCTTTTGTTCCGTCAGGATTTCGTGTTGTATTTACGTTCGCAATATTACTTGCAACCGTATCCATTTTTATTCTTTGTGCAGTCATACCTGATGCTGCAATATCAAATGTATTTAAACTCATTTATTTTCCCACCCAATCTTTATTTTAATTATCTTGCTCCATCACGCAAAATTTCTCCAAGTCCGCTAAAATATTTTCTTTCTAAATTTGATAAAACCATAAATTTTGTACCGTTTTTATTCAAATCCATCATTTCACGTTCGAGTTCCACATTGTTTCCATCTTGAGTTCCTTCTGAGAACACATCATCCATAACTTGAGGTTCAAACTTTCCGTATGAATTTGATATCAAATATCTTTTTTCTTGTGGTGTCAAATTACGTCTGTATTCTCGGTCTACCTGCATTTGCATAAAATCATCATACGTAACAGGTTTTGGTTTAATACTATTTTGACCTTTTATAAAATCTTTTAAATCCTCTTTTTCGATGATTTCTGAAAGTTGAGATTCAAAAGCAACTTCTTTTCTTTGATATCCCGGAGTTTCAACGTTTGCGATATTTGCACCTATCGCTCTTTGACGTTCCATTAACCCGTCCATTGCAAGTTGTGTTATATTCGATGTTCTTGATGATAAAATATCCATTCTTATTATCCTTATACCATACTTACCAGAATTTCAAAATCTGTTGAATTATCATCCGATTTTAAAAGTTCTAATCTTGCAAACTGTTCTTCCAATGACTGACGGCAAACATACAAACCTATTCCGCTGCCGGAAGTTTTTGTTGTAAATCCGTCCGTAAATATCTTTTGTTGTGTTTCCTCAGGTATTTTCAAACCGTTATTTGAAACAATTATTGAGATAAAATCGTCTTTTATACTTGTAGAAACTTCTATTTTACCACTATCTTCAATCGCCTCTATTGCATTCTTTATAATATTAACAAGTGCTGCCAAAAATTTTGCTTCATCTGCAAATATTGAACTGTTTTTGTCATCAAATTTTGTTACAAATTCAATAGACTTGTTATTTGCATAAACTTTTGACAATAAAACAGCTTTTTCTACCATTTCTTTTACGTTATAAACTTGTAAATCTTTATTATCTAAAGATTTCAAATCCATTAAGGCACTACTTGCTATTTTTACTGCGGTTTTAATACAATCAACGGCATTTGTGCAATCAACATTATCTTTTAATTCACAATGCTTTTCGATAATATTTGCATATAATTCACAAATTGAGAGTTGATTTCTTATTTCGTGAACCACATATCTTGATTTTGAATTAATAAATTCAAGACGTTTTGCAAGGTCATCACTTTTTGTTAATGCATCTTTTTCAATATCAGCAAGCATAGCTTCTTGAGTTGTTTCACTCATTAAATCTACTATTTTTCTGATAGATTCATTCATCAATAAATTATCACGTCTATCAGGCTTATATTGTTCTTTGTAAGCTGATATATCTTTTGTACAATTTTCTTCAATAATTTCAAAAGATTCTCTTAAATTTACAGAGTTATAAAGTAAATAATAACCGGCAAAATGTTCCACATCTTCTGTTTGAAAGTCATAAACAAAACTTGCACCATATCTGCCTGTTAATACATATAAAAATTCTGTTGTATCCCAAATATCTTCTTTTAAATCTTCAGAACCTTCAGAAAAATTATAAACATCAACTGCGGTGTAACCCAAACGTCTTAATAAACCGGAATATTTATTATTATTGTTAAATCTATATAAAACAACACCTTTTTCTTCAGGACTTTCAAACAAAGGTTCAAGCATTGAACGAACCATACCGTCAATTGCATTTTCACTGCAAGGTTTGTTTTCTTGGATATAAATTAAATCTTTTAATCTGTTTTTGCCTTTTATAAATTTTGCCATTTTTCACACACATTTTCTTAAAGTAATGGTTGTCGTGTTACACATTTTTGTATAACACGACA
>DFEL01000184.1 GCA_002369055.1 Cyanobacteria bacterium UBA3803 | reverse complement strand
TACACAGAATTTATGACAGGGTCAGGAACTTTATCAATCTAATCTTTTACTTATATAATTAATCGTAAATTTTTTTACTTTTCTAAAGTGTCTATATACCTATCTAATTCTTGGAGAGAAAAATTAGTGTAAGCAGCAACACCTGCAACAACTCCAGCAACTGTTGCTAAATCGTCTGTATAACCTAGTACAGGAGTAACATCAGGTATTAAATCGATCGGCAAAATAATGTATCCTATTGCTCCAATAATCAATGCTTTCATATGGTTTGGTGTAGCAGGATTGTCAAGTGCAGAGATTAAACTTCCCAAAGATGTTACAATTGCACCAGTTGCTCCTGCAATTACCTTTGGTTTGTTGCGTGTAGCCTTTCTAAGTTTTACCAAAAGTTTTAGTGCTATATTTTTATCAAAATGTTTTTGATATGTTTCTATCAGTTCTTGTTCACTTGCTTTTTTTTCTTCTTGCGAATTGTCTGTTTCTGTCACAATTATCCCCAGTTTAAATGGAATCCAAATCATCTATAAGATTTGATATACGCTTATTTTCTTTTTCTTGTTCCTCTTTTTCTTTTTGTCTTCTCAATTCATCTTCTTTCCGACATTCTTCTTCAAACAATCGTCGCTTTGCTTCTTTAGCTTCTTGCTCTAACCTTTCTTTTTCATTTTTTTCTTCAATTTTTAAATCTCTAATTGGCTTAAAAAAACTGTTAAAATGATTATAGAACTCATATTTATTATCGGCTTTGTAAAATTTCTCAAGATTATTATCTTGAAACTTGTTCAAAAAACTGGTATTACTATACAATACTTTTTCTGCCTCTAAAACAGAAGTTCCTGATATAAATTTTAAATAAAGAGCCCCCTCTATTGTATATGGTTCATGAATTTTATATTCTCTAGCATTTTGACTGCTAGGGCTATATGAAAAAATTAATTCCTTATCTTCTGAAGGTTTATATGAAATATAGAATTTCTGATCCCATTTATAAAAATCAAAAGTTCCAAAGAACGCAAAACTGCCCGAAGCTGATTTACATATTTCAAGTTTTTGATTTTCTAATCCAAAGTATTCGGGTAAACTTTCAGAGGACATAGATAATTTAAAATTTGTAACAAAATCCTTTTTCTGAAAAAAATCATCCCATTTTTGAATTAGTTTTTCAAAGATCTCAGTACTTGAAAACGATGAATCAGCAGTATTGAATTCACTTGTTATTGCAGCACCTAAAATAGCCTGTGATGTAAAATTAACTAAACCACCTAACAATCCCATTTGTTTTATCTCCTGTATATTTAATTTTTTAAGAAAGTTTCAGTGGACAATACTTGTTGTCTTTATCTGCAATAAATATCGAAATAGAGTTATTAGCATTTATTACAACAAAACTATCATTCCCGTATTCAAGGAATTGATATGTAAACTTTAAGTTTTTACATTTTTCTTGTATTGAAACAGCTGAAAGTTCTTTAAACTCTTTCAAAATACCCTTATCTTGATATTGAAAAGATTCCATTATTTTCTTTACCTTATTTTTTTATCCCAAAACTTTAACACAAGCAATTATTTTTTTTTCAGGACCTGCCATCTTAAATTTGTTTTTTGCTTCAGCAACCGAATTTGCAATAATACTATTAGAACGATGAATTACTTCACTGTTTGGAAGCTTATATGTGATGATATATTTTTTTTGTTGTTCCATACAAAACTCCTTTTTAATTTATATCAATAATGATATATCCCTATATCAGATAAGTCAATAAAAAAATATACAAAAATATATCTAAATTGATATAACAAAAACAATGGATTTAGAAAGAAGAGTTATAGACAATATAAAGCGAATTCGCAAAGAAAAGAATATTACACAAGAGCAATTGGCTGAAGCTTGTAATACAGCAACAAGCTATATCGGTCTAATGGAAATTTATAGGAATGTACCCAAAATTTCTACCATTGAACGTATTGCAAATGCTCTTGGTGTAGACCCTCAGGTTCTTTTCCAGAATAATGAATGCAATTCTGAAAAAGAAATGAAAATAGAAAGAATAAAGAAAGACGTAATGCAATCTGTGGAAAAAGAACTTTTACGCTCTTTAAATGAAAATATATCATAATAATTTTTTATACAAAGAAATCTGTTTAGGGAACCCGCGACCCAAGATTTCAGCCAAAATAATCAACAGCCTTGCAGTTCAACTCATAAAAATCAGGCTTTACAAGAAGTTTGATTGCCGCCTTTAATTCGTCTTTATCAATGATTCCAGTTTTACAGGCAGCGCCCAGCAGAACCATGTTTACAACTTTTTCACTTTTTAGTTGCTGGCAGGCTTCCTGAGTATCAACAGCGATTACACTGGCAGCGGCTTTTTCGAGATAAGAAATCATTTCATCTTCGCTAAAAGTTTTTCCTGTTAAACTGGCAGTCGTTGGCTGAACTACTTTTTTATTTACGATAACAGTTCCATCAGCTTTTAAATATTCTATATTTCTTACAGCTTCTGCGACTTCAAAAGAAATTATAATATCAGCCTGTCCTTTTGGAATTAAAGGAGAAAAAATCCCCTCCCCTATTCTTACGTGACTTGTTACAGAACCACCGCGCTGAGCCATTCCAATAGTTTCTGCTGAAAGAACATGCTCTCCTCCTGAAATTGCAGCCTGAGATAAAACTTTTGCAGCAAGCACGGTTCCCTGTCCGCCTACTCCACAAATCAATATATTTTTTGCCATAATTATACTCCTGATACTACACTTGATTTTGTCTAGAAAATTGCTTTTGTCGGACAAACCTGTGAACAGAGACCACAACCGGTACAAAG
>DFEL01000161.1 GCA_002369055.1 Cyanobacteria bacterium UBA3803 | reverse complement strand
AAAGGATGACTTTTTTATTGGTAAATTAATAAAATAAATAATTGACATAAGTAAGCGTACATGATATATTAAACCTACAAAATTAATAGGTTTTATATAAAGAGAATATTATGAAAATATACGAACAGATTACAGATTTAATCGGAAATACACCACTTGTAAGATTAAAAAAAACAGAAAAAGAATATAATTTATCTTCAAAATTGATTGCAAAAGTTGAATTTTTTAATCCGGCAGGAAGTGTAAAAGATAGAGTTGCAAAATCAATGCTTGATGACGCAGAAAAAAGAGGTTTAATAAAAGAAGGTGCGACTATAATTGAGCCAACAAGCGGTAATACAGGTATTGGTTTAGCAGCAATTGCCGCATCAAGAGGATACAAAATTATTTTAACCATGCCGGATACAATGAGTATTGAGCGAAGAAATTTATTAAAAGCTTATGGTGCTGAACTTGTACTTACAGATGGTGCAAAAGGAATGAAAGGAGCTATTGAAAAAGCGGAAGAATTACACAAAGAAATTGAAAATAGTATTATTCCGGGTCAATTTGTAAATCCTGCAAATCCAAAAATGCACTATGAAACAACAGGGCCTGAAATTTGGGATGACACTGACGGTCAAGTTGATATTTTTGTTGCAGGAGTAGGCACAGGCGGAACAATAAGCGGTGTTGGAAAATTTTTAAAAGAAAAAAATTCTGAAATAAAGATTATTGCAGTTGAGCCTGCAAGTTCTCCTGTTTTATCGGAGGGTAAATCGGGTTCGCATAAAATTCAAGGTATAGGGGCAGGTTTTATACCTGACACATTAAATACAGAAATTTATGATGAAATCATTACTGTTAAAAATGAAGACGCTTTTGAAACAGGAAGATTTTTGGCAAGAAAAGAAGCCACATTGGTCGGAATTTCGGCAGGTGCTGCTACTTGGGCTGCCATTCAAATTGCTAAAAGAGAAGAAAACAAAGATAAAAACATTGTTGTATTACTTCCTGATACAGGAGAAAGATATCTTTCTTCACCTATGTTTGCGGATTAATAAAGGATTTATTATGATTTACATTAAAAGACCAAATTACAAAAATTCATGTTGCTGTTACAAGAAAATTTATTGTTGTAACGGTAGTTTATGATTTTATGTATGCAATGTAAATTTATTACTCCTGTTACACTTGATGTTGTGACAGGAGTTTTTTTTAGAGGATTAAAAAATGATAGAAAAACAAGAAAGTACAACTGCTAAAATATGTTCATTTGTAAGAGCATATCATGCTAATTTTATTAAAAATAAAATATTTGATGATTATTTTGCATTTGAAATTATGGGTAAAAGTGAATATGAGGAAATTAAAAATTCACTTGTAAAAAAATTTTTACCTTGCTATAAAAATCGGACTTTAGGTGAAATAAACCAATTATTTTATCCTCTAATAAACAACTATTTTGCACCGATTTTATTATCAAGAATAGCATTTGCAGAAAAAGAATTTAAAATATTTTCATCAATAAACAAAAAATGCCAATACGTAATTTGCGGAGCAGGTTTAGATACATTTTCATTGAGAAATACTAATTCAAACGTAAGAATTTTTGAATTAGACCATCCAAATACTCAAAAGTATAAACTTGAACGTATATATGAATTACTTTATAGCATGCCTAAAAATACTACTTTTGTTCCGATTGATTTTGAAAAAGAAAACATTGTTGATGTTCTTTTAAAATCAGGGTTTGACCCTAAAATTCCAACTTTTTTCTCAATTTTAGGTGTAACTTATTATTTAAGTCTTGAAACTTTTGAACAAACAATAAAAGATATTTCTAAAATTGCATCAAAAGAAAGTGAAATCATTTTTGATTATCCTGATGAAACAACTTTTTCAAAAAAAGCAGCAGGCAGAGTTCAATTTTTAGCAAAATTTACGGAAAAATGCGGTGAAAAAATGAAACACGGATTTTCTTTTGAAGAAAATCTAAATATTCTTGAAAAATATCATTTTAACGTGATAAAACATCTTTCACCAAAAGATATACAAAAACAATTTTTTGAAAACACAGAACAACAGGCTTATGAAAATGTTCATTTTATAGGTGCAATAAAATATAAATAAGAATAAAGGAGAAATTATGAAAAACTACAAAAAAATAGACTCTGCGGTAATTCATGGAGGAATTTACGGCGATAAAAATACAGGTGCAGTAAATGTACCTATTTACCAAACATCAACTTATGAACAGGAAAGTCTTGGAAAACACAAGGGATGGGAATATTCAAGAACAGGAAACCCTACAAGAACAGCATTGGAAAGTCTTATAGCAGAACTTGAACATGGTGTTGCCGGATTTGCTTTTGCTTCAGGAATGGCTGCAATAACTGCCGTTTTAAGTCTTTTTAAAAGCGGAGACAGAATAGTTATTTCCGACAATATTTACGGAGGAACATTTAGAGTTCTTGATAAAGTTTTCAACCATTTTAATATAACTTACAAAATAGTTGATACAACAAATCTCGAAGCGGTAGAAAAAACCATTACGGAAGATGTAAAAGCAATTTTTATTGAAACACCGACAAATCCGCTTTTACATATCACTGATATTAAGGCTATTTCTGACATAGCAAAAAAACACCATATTTTATCAATTGTTGATAATACTTTTATGACACCATATTTACAACGTCCTATTGAACTTGGAAGCGATATTGTAATTCATAGTGCCACAAAGTATCTTGGTGGACATAGTGATGTTATAGCAGGACTTGTTGTTGTAAATTCCAAAGAACTTGCAGAAAGAATTGCTTTTATACAAAATTCTACAGGCGGTATTTTACAACCGTTTGATTCTTTTTTATTGATAAGAGGAATTAAAACACTTGCTGTCAGAATGGACAGACACGTTGAAAATGCGGAAAAAGTTGTTGAATATTTGAAAAACAAAAAAGGTATAAAAAATATATATTATCCGTCAGATAATGCAATAAACAAAAAACAAGCAAAAAACGGTGGTGTTATGATATCTTTTGAATTAGAAAAAAATTACGATATTAATAAATTTTTTGATTCCGTAAAATTTGTGGCATTAGCTGAAAGTTTAGGTGGAGTAGAATCTCTTGTATGCCACCCCGCATCAATGACACATGCGTCTATTCCTGCTGATATAAGAAAAAAAGTTGGAATTACGGATAATTTAATAAGGTTATCAGTTGGTATTGAGAATATAAATGATATAATCACAGATTTAGAACAAGCAATTAATGAAAGTGAGGTTAAATAATGCATTATTACAATTCAATGCAAAGTCTTATAGGTAATACGCCACTTGTAAAATTAAATCATCTTGATTTACCTGAGAGAGTAAATTTATTCGTAAAACTTGAATTGTATAATCCATCAGGTAGCGTAAAAGACAGAACAGGAAAATATATGATTGAAGATGCCGAAAGAAAAGGTCTTTTAAAAAAAGGCGGAACAATAATTGAAGCAACAGCAGGTAATACAGGCTTAGGAATAGCCTTTTCTGCACTAAACAAAGGATATAAAATAATTTTTGTAGTACCTGAAAAATTTTCACAAGAAAAACAAATTTTAATGCGTGCGTTAGGAGCAAAAATTATAAACACTCCAAGAGAAAACGGAATGTTAGGTGCTGCTGAAAAAGCACAAGAATTGTTAAAAGAAATACCAAACTCTATTTCACTGGAGCAATTCAAAAACCAAAGTAACCCACTTGCACATTATGAAACAACAGGCAAAGAAATTTATATTGACCTTGACGGTAATATAGATTATTTAGTGGCAGGTGCTGGAAGCGGTGGGACTTTTAGTGGAGTAGTTAAATATTTAAAAGAGAAAAACCCTAGTATAAAAGGAATATTAGCAGACCCTATCGGCTCTACAATGGGTGGAGGTGAACACTTAGATTATAATATCGAAGGTATTGGAAATGATTTTAT
>DFEL01000157.1 GCA_002369055.1 Cyanobacteria bacterium UBA3803 | reverse complement strand
AAGGAAAAATATTCTTGGCAAACCACATCTTTGTTCAGGAGTCAATAAATTCCAGTAAGGTTTCAACAATGCTTCAGTAACAGCAATACCACCTAAAGCAGAACCACCTATACCAAGTATTAAAACATTATCATATCTGCCTTGCACCATTGCTGCAAATTCTTTTACATACCAAACGGTTTCTTCGTTATAACCTAAATTCATCCATTGTAACCATTGACCGTTTTTATCTTTCCTTTGGTTTAAATCTTTAATGATTTTTTCGATATCATTTTTGTAATTAGAAAATTCTTTTTCAATGTTCAAACCATGGTCTTTGCCGATAACTTTTGCATCAACATTGTTGTAATTAAGTGTAATCATGCTTGATTTCCCTTCTCCGTGTTTATGTATTTTCCCTTAATCTCAAAAAGTCATGCACTATTTGTGCGTAACTTCATTATATAAGTTAAACAAATAAAAATAAACAATTATAAAGTAAATGTAACAAAACTTTGCTAATCAAATGTTTTTTGAAATTTTTTATACGATTTAATCTTACCTTGTTCTTTATATAATTTTACAAAATTTTGTTGAGATTGTTGATAGTTTAAAATAGTAACTTCAATAGACTTATTTAAAACAACAAAAAATATCGGTAAAGACACAACAACAGTTATAACCATTATTATAACCTGATTAATAAATTTTGCTCTTTCACGCATCATTTTATTCTTTTTAAGCGTTGCATCTTCTTCTTTTAATAGACGATTAATAATTTTTTTTCGCTCATTAATTGTCATTGCTTCAATGAAATCAATATTCTCAGGATTTATATATATAATATATTTTTTTTCACCAGGTAACAGTTTTTGTTTTTCATCCGATTTGGGAGGATTAACAGTTAAATTAAAATCTTCTTGTTCTTGGGGAATGATGTTAGTTTCTTGCTGATTTTGATTATCATCTGTAACAGACTGAACAAAATTATCTAACTCCATTGAATTATTTTCATCTTCAACAACAACATCATCATGTACTACTTGATTAGAACCATCAAAAACATCTTGCATTTCCATAGATGCGTTAGGTTCATAATCAACACCTTCTTCAGACATGTGCTGTTGCAATTGTGCTTGCAGTGCTTCAATGTCAATATTGTCATCAAATTCTATTTCTTCATTTTCTTCTTGTAATTTTTCTTCGTTATCGAAATTGCTCTCACTCATATTTAATTTGTTACCTCATTTTTTTTGTTCATGGTAAACTGAAATTATTATAAGATATTTACATTCAATTATCAATAATCAATATAGATGAAAGTTAAACCGAATGAATATAAATAAGCAAAAACTGATTGAATATATAAAAAAATTATCTGAAATAAAAGTGCTTGTTATTGGAGATTTAGCAATAGATGAAATGATATACGGCGATACGGAAAGAATCTCTCGAGAAGCACCTGTTCTTATTTTACAACATACGGAAACAAAAATTCTTTTAGGTGCGGCATCAAATGCGGCACATAATGCATCAACAATAAATAACGGTAAAGTTAGCGTTATTGGCGTTGTCGGAGATGATTATCAAGCAGGTCAACTAAAAGAAGCATTTATTGGTGCAAATATTGATTGTTCAAATCTTATAGAAGAAAAAGGTCGCAAAACAGTCACAAAAACAAGAATTTCAGGTGCCTGCTCACAATCGGTAACACAACAAATAGTAAGAATAGACAGACAAACAAAAGCACCTATTAAGCCTGAAACAGAAAATTTAATAATAGAAAAAATGGAAAAATGCATACCACAAAATGATGCTATTATTCTTTCAGATTATCATATCGGAGTTTTGACACAAAAGGTTATAAACAAGGCAATAGAAATTGCAAATAAAAATAATAAAGTTATAATTGCAGATGCTCAAAAAGATTTAGACAAATATAAAAATATTACGTCAATGACACCAAATTTACCTGATACACAAAAGTTTACGGGCATAGAATTAAATTCTCAAGAACAAATTATTGCGGCAGGCAAACAAATCATAGATAAAACTAATGCAAAATCCGTCTTAATAACTTGCGGTTCAGATGGCATGATTTCAGTTAATGCAGACGGCACTTCAGATATAATACCTGTATTTAATCGTTCAAGAGTATTTGACGTAACCGGTGCAGGAGATACAGTTACAGCGTTATATGCAATGGGGCTTGCAACCGGTGCTGAAGCAACATACGCTGCAATTATTGGAAATATTGCCGCAAGTATTGTAATAAAGCAATTTGGTTGTGCAACAACAACAATTGACGAAATAATTAAAACACTAAACAAAATTGAAATATAAGGAGAAATTTATGAAATTAAACTTTAACGATTTTAAAGACGCTTTAGCAGAAATAAAGCCTATTGATTGGATAATTTTATGCGGAATATTTGTAGCATTGCTTGTTGGAGTTTTAACATTTGCTCATTTTAGAGGAACAGCAGATAAACAAATCGAAGCACAAACGACAATAGGATTTCAAGTCTTTTTAAGAGGCGTGACTCTTACAGGTACAGAGTCACCAATTAATCCCGGAGAAAAGACCTTTATTACAATAAGAAACGTACCATATACAGATTTAAAAGTATTGGATGCAAAAATTGATACAAAAAAGACTATTATGCCTAACACAAGAGGTGGAAAAGAACCTTTTGTTATGATTGATGACGCTTCTCAAGCATTTTTATATGACATGATTGTCACACTTATAGATGAAAATGCAAAAATAACAAAAGACGGTGCGGTTGTTGGCGGAAATAAAATTAAAATCGGTTTACCTGTAACATTAGAAGGTCCAAGTTACAAATTAAACGGCACAGTTTCAGATGTTAGAATTCTACAACCTCAACCACAACCTCAAAATCAACAAAATAACGGTGCATACGGAGAAACAACACCTCAAAATCAACAACCTCAACCTGATGTAAATAAACAAGAACAAAATATGGGTTAAAATAATGCTAAATAAACTTTTTGAGTTTGTACAAAGTAAAACAGATTATTTGTATAAAAACAGTTTAATATTACAGAATTTAGATTTGTTTATATTAATTTCAATATTGGCAGTTTTTATATCTTCTGCTTTTGCTCAATCAGACACAATAGGTTTATTTGCAATTATCGCAATCTGCCTGACTTTTGTAAAATTACTTGTAAAAGAGGGACAAAACTTAAGATGTAGCCGTTTTGAGCTTTTCTTAGTAGCATATTTTATGTTTGTAATTATTAGTTTATGCGGTTCAAGTCTTTTTACATTAAGTCTTAAAGGCTTTATCAAAATAATAATATATCTGGGTTTTTACCTGTCGGTAGTTCAATACTTGAGATATAACTCCGATAAGGTGTGGGTAATACTATTTACAATAGCAGGCTGCACATCATTTGAAATTATGCAGGGTTTAATTCAAACAGTGGCAAGACCCGATGCTATTTCTACGTGGCAAGACACTTCATATCTTAATCCTGAACAAGTTATAAACAGGGTTTATGGAACATTAAAACCTTTAAATCCAAATCTTTTTGGAGGTTATCTTGTTGCTTCAATTCCAACACTTGTTGGAAGTTTTGCTTATTTTTTATATAAAAATAACAAATTACTGAGTTACGTTTTTGGAACATTAACAATTTTGTCATTTTACGTATTGTTTCAAACAGGTTGTCGTGGTTCGTATATAGGTCTGTTCGCAATATCCGTATTTTTAATTTTTATTTTATACAAATTATTCGGATACAAATACAAAAAAATATATTTGTCAGTTGTAACAGCACTATCAACAATCGGAATTTTATTTATAATGTCTTTTTCATCATTAAGAGCAAGAATTTTCTCTATATTTGCAATGAGAACAGACAGTTCAAATTCTTTTAGATTTAACGTTTATAATTCTTGTATGGATATGCTTAAAGATAACTGGTTATTGGGTATTGGACTTGGAAATAATAACTTTAGAGAAGTATACGGATTATATATGAAAACAGGATTTGATGCCCTGAGTGCATACAATATTTACCTTGAAACTGCTGTTGAAAGCGGTATATTTTCTTTAATTGCATTTCTTGCATTTTTGGTATTTGTTATTCAAGACGCATACAGATATATAACAACACAAAAATATTCATTAGACGTAATTGCGTTATTAACCGCCTTAATATGTATTATTGGACTAATGGTACACGGTTTTGTGGATACAGTATTTTTTAGACCACAGATTTATTTTATTTTCTGGACTATGGTTGCAATTATCCGAATTAAAACTAACGAATAATTTTAATCTAAAAATACTCTATATTTCGAAATTTGCTTATTTGCTCTTAGTTTTTTTATTGCAGAGTCTTCCAGTTGTCTAATTCTCTCTTTTGAAAAACCTAAAATCTTTCCAAGTTCTTCCAATGTTTTTGGTTTTGTTCCGTCCAGTCCAAAACGGTAATGAAGAATTTTTCTTTCACGTTCGTCTAAATTTGCCAATAAATGTGGTATTTGTTCATATAAGCTATTGGATTGTGCCTGTTCATCCGGTGATTTATAGCTTTTGTCTTCTATATAATCTTGTATATTTAAATCATCTGTTACCGGAGAATCCAAACTTATAGGCTCATTTATTAATGCCTTTTTTATACCTTGCAAACGCTTTAGTGTAATTTCCATTTTTGAAGCAATTTCTTTTTCGTTTGGTTCTCTATTTAATTCGAATGTCAAATCCAGTACAGCTTTTTTGTATTTTCTTATCTTATCAGACATGTGCACAGGTATTCGTATAGCACGAGAATTGTTTGAAATTGCTCTTATAATTGTTTGCCTAATCCACCACGTTGCGTATGTAGAAAACTTAAAAGCCTTCTTATAATCAAATTTTTCTGCTGCCCTAATTAATCCCATAGAACCTTCTTGCACTAAATCTAAAAATAAAACGCCTTGCCCTACGTATTTTTTTGCAATACTGATAACAAGGCGTAAATTTGCCTGTACAAGTGCTTTTTTTGCTTTTTGTGAATCCTCTGGTGTTCCCTCTTTTATAATTTGTCCAAGTGACAATTCTTCTTTTGATGACAACAACTTTGTTTTACCAACATCTTTTAAGTACATTTGAAGCAAATCGTCATCCTTTGAAATACAACTAAATGTTTTTGGTTCTTCATCTTCTATATCTTCATCATTACCAATAACACATAAATCATCGTATTTTTTTATTAAATCATCATACTGACATTGCAAATTATTCATACTTAAAAATCCTCATTACTCCCTTACGTTTTTCATGACGAATTATAAATAATTTTGTTTCATAAATTTACAATCAATTATATTTATCAGCCTTAATATTTTGGAGGCGGTTCTTTTGTATTAGCCATTTCGGCAATTATACTACTTGGAAAAGAATGTATAGACCAATTTAATTTATCAACACACATATTATAAAATTCAACTTTTTCCTTATAAGCTACATTCAAATCATTAAATTTTTGCAAACTTACCTGAAATGTTGAATTTTTATTTAAATCGCTGTATCTTGAAACAGCATTTAATAATTGCTCAATTTTTTTATCTAATTCTGCCTGTTTTTGATATCTTGCAGGTGCATTAACAATTTTAGGTTTTATTTCTGTTACTTCATGACGTAAATTCAATATATCTTTAATTAAAGTTGCTTCTTTATCCATAACATCTTGAGCGTATCCTATCAAATCAAGCAATGCATCATTTTTCTTTATTATCATTGCATCAAATGCAGCCATTGAACGCAAAATATTATCTTTATTTACAAGCAAATCATGATTTAATTTAACCATATATGCCAAAAAACCTAAAATCAAAATCAATAAAACTATAAATATTGTCATTGGTTCTCCTATTCACCTGCAAGTAAAATTGTGATATCACTTGACACACAATAATTTTTATCAGGATTATATACAAACTGTATTTTATTTAATTCCGGTGCTTTACGTTTTAACCAGTTAAGAAAAGCATTCGATACCGAAACATCATGAGCAATAAATTGAGAATGTGGAAGTTTTGAAGGTCCAAAACAATTTACATTATATCCTAATTCTTCAATTTCAGATTTTAAATTTTTAGCATCATTTTCTGCTGCATAAGAGTATCTTATACCAACATTATACAATTTATTTGCATCAAAAGATTTATCTCTATAAATCATTTTATTAACCATGTCTTGAGTTTTTTCAGGGTCTAAAATCCAATAACTAATATAACCATGCTTATTTGGAGCACCCGGAAGCGTAGCAAATTCAATTTTATCAGGATCTAAACTTTTTCCCATTGCTGCTAACTGAGAAATTTCATAAAAAGACATGTCAGTTTTTACATAAGTAGACACAGCATCCAATATTTCAGGTAATTTAGCAATTGTTTGAGGAGTTTGTATTTTTTCCATTAAAGCCTTTAGAAAAAACTGTTGTCTTTGAGTTCTGCCAATATCGCCAAGCCCATCTTTTCTAAATCTTAAATAACCGACCGCATTATAACCGTCAAGAACATTTAATCCCTTAGATAAACTAACATGCAAATTTCCAGAGTAATCATGATATGACATATTTTTTTCTACATATATCGGAATACCGCCAATAGCATCCACAATTTTGGCAACTGCGGAATCATGTACCATGACATAATGATTAATTTTTATACCCAAAGTTTTCTCAAGAGTTCTTTTTGTCATTTCAATACCGCCGATAGCATGTGCAGAATTTATTTTCTGTATACCATAATCTCCGGGAAGATATACTTTGCTATCACGAGGTACTGATATTGCATTTACGGATTTTGTATGAGGATCAATATTTAAAATAATTATTGTATCCGTTCTTGAGCCACGCCAAGGTTCAGTTTTTGAACCGTTGTCATCTACACCTACCAATAAAATATTTTGTCTTCGTTGAGTAAATGGCATTGTAAAAGATACTCTTTGTTTTACTGTTGAATTTTGAGGTAATATTAACAGCATTTTTGTTACAAAAGAATCTTCTCCAAAAGTTTGTACAACAGTTTCTCTATTTTCCGATGCAATCAATAGCATCAAAACTATTGCACAAAAAACAATTACTATACTAAATAATGTTTTTGCAAAATTTGAAGTATCTTCTTTTTCTGCTTTTAAATGCTTTAGAAAAACATTATACTCATCTGTAAGATTTTTTTCTTCCTGCTCTATTTTTTCATCAATATTTGACATATTATATTTCTCTATATCCGACTCGATTATTCATATTATAATTTAATGAAATATTAAAAGCAACAAAATCTAAACTTATTTGAATTCTTTTTGATATGCCCATGCTGAATGATTATGGATACTTTCGATAGACTCACATTCAACTTCAAACTCTTTAACAATTTTATTTTCTCTAAGTTTTAGAACAACATCTCTTAATACATCTTCAACAAATTTCGGATTATTATATGCTGTTTCGGTAACAAACTTTTCATCTTCACGTTTTAATAAAGGATAAATTGAACTTGAAGCACACTGCTCTATTTCCGAAATTAAATCCTCAATCCAAATATGCTCATTTCTGTCATAAGAAACTTCAACAGAAACTATTGCTCTTTGATTGTGAGCACCATATTCTGAAATTTCTTTTGAACAAGGACACAGAGTCGTAACAGGTACTTTTACACCTAAAGTAAACTTATACAACTCATTTTCAGTATTGTAATCATTTAATATACATTTAAAATAACAATCATAACACATAGTAGATTTTTGATGAGAAACAGGTGCTTCCTTATCAATAAAATACTTAAACTCTAAAAACATTTCACCACTTTGTGCAGACAGCCTGTTTATAACAGATACCAAACAGCCTTTTAAATCGGAACCCAACATATCCTTAGTTTGCCATTCCGTAAGCACTTCAACAAAACGTGACATGTGTGTCCCCTTATATTCTTTGGGTAAAGAAACCGAAATACCGGCTTTAGCATATACTATCTGATTAGAGCTATTTTTTCTTCTTATATTTAAAGGAATATCAAAATTTTTTATGCCAACTTTCTGAATATCTATTCCTCTTGAATCATATTCGTTTTGAACATCTTTCATTTTAATCTTTAATCAATTCCATGCCGCCACCTTCGTTATTTTCTAAGGCAGTCAACAATTTTAATGCTGCTTCTTTTTGTGTTTTTTTAGGTGCAACACGTAACAATTCGATTGCTTTTATAACCATAGGGTCATTATCGTACCAACGTCTTCCTTTTCCGTGATACTCGCACATTATGTCATATATTTTATCAATAACATCAGCAGCAACTTGTTCTTGTAATTGAATTACAAATTCGGCAGCAGCATCCTTTTTATCTCCGGGTGCCAATCTTAACAACTCCAAAGCTTCTTTTAATACAGGATCTTTATCATACCATCTGCGTTGCTGTTTTTTTTCTTCCATTTATACCTCTAATTTCTATTCATATATATAATATACCACAAATAATTAAATATTACACATTTTATAATTTTTTCTTTTTTGGTATAATTAGAAAAAAGGAGTAAACATGAAATTATTATTACTAAACGGTCCAAACTTAAACTTACTGGGAACAAGAGAGCCTGAAAAATACGGAAATAAAACCTTAACAGATATAGAGATTAATCTGACTGATGAGGCAAAGAAAAATAATGTTGAATTAGTATGCAGACAAACAAATTATGAAGGTAAACTGATTGATGAAATTCAATTTGCTAACGGTACATTTGACGGTATAATTTTAAACGCAGGCGGATATACACATACAAGCGTTGCATTGAGAGATGCAATTGCTTCAACTACAATACCTGTTGTTGAAGTACACTTGACTAACATTCATGCAAGAGAAGAATTTAGACACACATCATTAATTGCACCTGTTTGCATAGGTCAAATAAGCGGATTTGGGTCTTATTCTTATAAACTTGGCTTGTACGCAATGATAGATTACTTAAAAAAACAAGAAGAAATTGAAAATATGGAAAGACGAAGATAAAACAAAAAGCCATCGTACGATGGCTTTTTAATTATGAGAATAAGTTAAAAATTGGACAAAGATTAACTTTGCCCAATTAACATCTTACATTTTATGCTTTTTACTCTTTTGAAGATTCAACTTTTTCTTCTTCCTTAGTATCAGTAGTTTCACCTTTTTTTGAGAAGAACATCTTGCCGTCTTTCATATCAAGAACGATTGTATCTCCTTCTTGATATTTACCTGTCAAAATTTCTTCTGCAAGAGTATCTTCAACCTTGCGTTGAATTAATCTTCTCAAAGGTCTTGCACCGTAAGCTTCATTGTATCCGTCAGTTGCCATAAAGTCCTTAACTTCATTAGTAACTTCCATTTTTAAGCCTCTTTCATCAAGACGTTTGAACAAGTCTTTCATCATCAAATCCACAATTTCTCTGATTTCTTCCTTGCTTAAATGAGCAAATACAATAATATCATCAATACGGTTTATAAATTCAGGTCTGAAAGCTTTTTTCATTTCTTCATTAACCGTATCCTTTAATTTTTCGTATTTATCTTTCTTTTCGTCATCAGCAGTTGAGAAGCCCAATTTAGATTGATTTGCAATCATGCTTGCACCAACATTTGAAGTCATTATGATAATTGTGTTTTTAAAGTTTACATGTCTGCCTTTTGAATCTGTCAAACGACCATCATCCAAAATTTGCAACATAATATTAAACACGTCAGGATGTGCTTTTTCAATTTCATC
>DFEL01000128.1 GCA_002369055.1 Cyanobacteria bacterium UBA3803 | reverse complement strand
CCGCTTCAAACGCCTTTTTGTATTCGTCTGATACTAATATATCGTTTAAAAGTTTTGCCTTAAATTCCATTTTACTATTGAAAAGTCCTAAATTTAAGTTTTCAGCCTTATCCACCACATCATCTACAGTCTTTTGTATGGCTTCAAAATCAGTACCGTGTTTTTTGACAACTGCTTTTATAAAAAGTTCTCTATCAATTTCTTCATTACTTTTCCACGGCGGGGTATAGTCTGGCTCTGAAGGGAGATATGGTTTTGACCACAGTCTTTCAAAATAAGTTTTTGCTTCTGCAAGATCTTCGGGAGTAGAAATACCTAAATAATCACGATTAGGTTTATATTCCAAATTCCAAAGATTATTTTTAAGACCATCCTTACGATCTTTTTCATCATCAACACAAGACGGGATTTGCCATATCCCCGGAGAGTTACTTAAACTTTTTTTAAATGGAGATAGTGCTATGTGCTGAAATTCCCAAACGGCATCTCTATATTCTTTGCTTATTTCAGCGTCAGAAATAAGTTCTCGTTTTTCTTCACGAGTTAAATATTCGCATTTAGCTACAACATCTGCGGCATCCTTAAAAGGAAATACGATACAGGTTTTTTTCGCTTCTTCTTTTGCAATCGCTTTTAAAAAGTCTAAATTGCTTAATGAATCGCGGAAAATAATGCTCGCTGAATTTTTCATTCCCATATAGGCAGAGAAATAATCTTGTTTTTCTATATCCTCTTTGAATAAATTATAACTTTTCTTAAAACTTTCTTTATCTTGCATATCAACGAAACCGTATTTGTTTTGATATTTTTCAAAAAATAAATCGTTATCGCCGTTCGTTTCTAAAATCATTTTTGCTACATTTTTTTTAAATTCTTTGCCATATTCACTTTGCCAAATACCTCTTTTTTTTATAAATTTTTCATCAACATATTGTTCAAGGTCAATATGCTCGTAATGATTATCTTCATATTTTACATATAAATCATCGTCATCATAAAAATCACTCCACTCCACACTGTCGTGGTTCTCTAATTCTTCTGTTTCTTCTATGCTTAATGCTTTTTTTGGTGCCATAATATGATATTTACGCACAAAATATTCTTCATCTATTTCTGATCCGATTTTAAGTGCTAATGCTTTGGCATCGCCACGCCCTGCATCTTGATCTGTTCCATAACCGTTATTAAATGTTTTGTCGTAAGCATATCTTTCGCCATCTAGTTCTATGATTGCCATACTGTCATTATCGTGACAGTATTTTTCAAAAAACTTTTTAGCTATTGCTTCGGTTACAATTAGTTTTGGTTCTTTTTCGTTAGTCATAATTATTACCTCTTTCTTTATAGATATAATCAGAAGGGACATTCTTTAGCGGTTAAAGTCGATGTATCTTTTATTTTGTATTTTCTTGCTCTTTTGTTTTGCCTTGCTCCAATTTAAACGCCTTTTTATATTCGTCTGTATTAAGCGTATCTTGCAAAAGTTTTGCCGTAAAATAGGGTGTTTCGCCTTTTACATCAGCAATTTCTTTAATCGCTTCTAATATTTTCCCTGTATCTGTTCCATAATCTTCTACAACCGTTTTCATAAATTCAACATCTAAATTTATTTCATCGGAATCGTTAAATCTATTTTTTTCAATAAAAAATTTGTACGCACTTCCTAAACTGCCATTTTCTAAACAATCCTCGGTTTCACCTCGATAATAATTTTCTAATTCTTCCTTTGTATGCAACTGTTCAAAATAAGATTTATTGGAATGATATATTTCATATTTTGATTCGGTTTCAAAATCTTGATTTACATAAAAGTTAAATTCCGGTAAATCTTGTTCTTTAAACATATCGAATTTTGATTTTAATTCAGACATGACTTGCTTTTGATGTTCTATGGTTTCAATATTTCTTTGTGTAAAAGTTAAATTATCGTCTATATCTCGTCTGGTTACTACTGTTATTTTGTCAAAACGCACATCTTTATCGTCCACAGCATCTAATGCAGTTTCAAGTTGAGGAACACACTCTGGTATATTGTCCAACTCATAATTAAGTTCACGCGAATTAAGACTTGTTCTGCCCCAAGCAACTTTGTATTTATCGCCATCTTTACTTTTCCCTAAATTTTTTATAACCTCGTTTACGGCTTCAAAATGAGCTTTTTTCGAGTATTCATCAGAATTGCCTGTAAAATCCGTTGCTCCTAAAATAGTTAATTTCTCATAAATTGTCATATAAATCTGCCCCTTTCAAATTATTCGATTTTCCTTTTTTATTCTATATCTATTAAACTTTAATATATTCCGACTTTTATTGATTTTTCAATAGTAAAATTCCGTCCACATTGGACGGAATTTTATACCTTACTGTGCATAATTCGCTGTTTTGCTTTGCCCTTGCTCTTTGTCAAATGCCTTTTTGTATTCGTCGGTTTTCATTGTGTCTTGGAGAAGTTTTGCCGTAAAATCCGGCGTTTCGCCCTCAACTTCCGTTAAAGTAGAAACAGCGTTTAATATTGTTTTCGTATCTGTTCCGTACATTTTTACCACTTCCTTCATCATATCCAAAGGAGTGGTGGAACGGTCGGCGTTTCCCGCATAAAAATAAGCCAAACGAAAATCTTTTTCTTTTAAATAATGTTCAACCCGCTCCGACAAATAATCGTCTTTCCTTGATTTATCGTCGCTTTGTGATGTTTCTTTTCTATGACTTTGCCGTATGGCGCGAGTAGCTTCTAAATCGGCAAGATACGCTTTTCTGTCATCTTCCGTTTTAAAACGATATTGAGTTGCACTAACACGCCAACCGTGATGAAGTTGTGCTACTCGCCCAAAAGTTGTGATTTGATCTTCTTCCCACGGAGTTGCTGAATTAAACGATCTTCTTGTTAATAACTCATTTGACGGAACTTCAAAACCTAAATCTTTAGACAGAACCTCATCTGAAAAATTCACATCATAATGCGGTTCTCCGTATCTAGGATCGTGAACGGTGTCGCAACTATAAAAATCAGATAAATTCTGCTCTTTTTTTGATGTCATTTCGATAAATTTCTCTGCCATATCCCATATTATTGTGCTGTGACCTTGTGGACGAAAAGCACTTTTTTCTATTCGCGCTTTGTCTGCCCATTTCCATTTATCTAAAATCCCACTTGCCCAATTTTGAAGTTTTTGAGATTCAAACCCCTGTCGAACAATACTTGACGCGAGGCAAACCGCAACACCTCCCAAATTGTTTTTTGCAATTTCAGGAAGTTTTTCTTTCCAATTATATCTATCTACTTCGCTCAACTGTTTGCCTATATTTCTTATAGCCGTATTTACCTTTGCTCTTTCTTCGGAAGTTAAGCCTTTGCCCAAAAATTTCTCTGTTTCCGCTATTAAATATTCGCTAGGAGAATTATACATATAAATCTGCCCCTTTCAAATTATAATTTCAATTTTCTCTTTTATTATTCTATCTTGATTTAACTTCCGTATATTCCGAAAAATATTGATTTTTCAATAATAAAATTCCGTCCAATGTGGACGGAATTTTTTACCTTATCTTGTATTTTCTTGTGATTTGCCTTGTGCTACATCGAAAGCCTGTCTGTATTCGGCTGTTTGTAAAGTACATTGAAGCAACTTTGCCATAAATCTTGGTGTTTCTTTTTTATATTCAGTTATGGCGTTGACAGCATCGTTTAAGGTTTGAGTGTCTGTGCCGTGTGCTTTTACAACTTCTTTCATAAATTCAAGAGAGTGTAATTCCACGCCGTTCATACCATTATCAACATCGGCATATACTTCGGGATATTTAAAACTTGGATTTCTCTCACACGCGCTCACAAAATCCTTATTCTTTATATAAAAACTTTTGTAAGCGTCGTTAAACTCGTCGGTTTTTACCAACTTGGCAAAAAGTTCCCTTTGAGATAGATTATTGTCTATCTCGCACACCGCAATCACAGCGTCTTTGATGTTTTTTACATCGCCGCCTCTGTCAAGTTCTATACCTCGCGTTGTTACGACTTTTTTTAAAAAATTAAGCTCTTGCTCGTCGCCGATTTTTTTATATTCTTCATAAGCCTTAGAATAATCTTCATTTTTTATCAAAGCCGTTGTACGAATATCAAAATCGGTGGCATAAAAATAGCCGTTCCCTTTTTTTTCGTCATCAAAATTATTGAAAGTGAATTTTATAACATAAGTTTCCTCGTCTTTTATGCCCTCGTGATAATCATACGGTTTAGTCGAATACCACTCTTCATTCATATAATTTATTTCATTTTCGGGAGGATTTTCCCAAAAATCATACCCCGGCGTTATGTGTTCCATATCGGTATTGTATTCTTGCAAAATTCTATTACAATGCTCCCAAAACTCTTTTGGAGTGGTATTGCTTTTTTCCGTTTCAATAAAGGTGAGATATTTTTTGTTACGCTTTGCGGCTTCTTGTTCGGCTTCTTTTTGTGTTTCAAACACTTCGCCCCATTCGCGATTGCCTGTATGATCCGACATAGCTTTATCCTTGATACGATAAAGCTGATATGCAAATTCATTCTTCCCATTAAGGACATTTAACGGAATTTCCGCTACTTCCCACTTGTTTTTGTTTGCCATAATAAACCCCTCCACACTTTTTTATTTTTATTATAATATGACAGAGGTTTCATATATTCCTACTTTTATTGATTTTTCAATAATAAAATTCCGTCCAATGTGGACGGAATTTTAATTTTAAGATAAATTACAAAAATCCTCCGCTACTATGGAGGATTTTTGTAAAAAGTAGGTATTATTATATTTAAGAGGAGCATTGTTTATACAATAAAAATTATACAGTATTTATGCAAAAAGTCAATGATTTTTTACTAAAATTTTTATGTTTTTACATAAAAAATCCTCCATAATAATGGAGGATTTTTTTCGGGAGGCAAGAAATTTTTCTCCCCCCGCCGCGCCGGAATTTTAATTTTTCTTAAAGTATAATTCTTTAGCCTTTTTAACCGCTCTTATCGGATTTGCCGTTATTCCGCAATTTGTTTTGCCGATCATTTTCCTTTCTCCTTTCCGATCTTAAATACTGTGGAGGAAAATTACGAATATTTTCTCCTTTTCCTAACGATAATTATAGCATCGGTATTAGTTATTTTGCAAGATATTTTTTTATTTTATTCTTATTTTTTATCACTTTTTTCACTTCATATTTACAAATCCGATTCCTTCCGGTCTTGTATAACTCATTTTTTGTAACTCGGTTCTGTCATACGGATCGGTGATTATAAGTGACTTTTCATAATAATTTTGAGCTTTGCGTAATACTTCGTCCTCCTTTATTTTATTTTCCACATTTTTAAAATCCAAATAAAGCGACAAAAGCATATTCTTTTTTCTGTTTAAAGCGGATTGTACTGCGTCTAACTGCGCTTGTAACTGAAGTATTTCCATTTCGCCTTTTGCTGTTTTACTTGCTTCTTGAATACGCATAATAAGGGCGTGTTCTTCATCTTCCGTTTTCTGTATTTCGTCTAAAGATTCTGCGAAAGATTTATAAATTTTTTCTATTTCTTTCGTCTGCTCTATCGGGTCATAATTTGCCGTTCCGTCGTTATCATATTTATCTATCGCCCTAAAATATTTATTCTCCATAAAAGCGGAAGTTTCGCTCGTTTTCCACGCCTTTATCGTTGTCGTGTCGATTTTATCTATGCCCTGTTTTGTCGCGTTTGTAAAATCTGCGTTTAACGGCGTTGAATCTATAATCCCTTTTTGTAATAAATTCATTACATTGTTAAACCACGAAACTAAATTTGCAACCTCATCAATGAATTTTGCGTGGAGAGTAGGGTCATAAACTTCACCTCCCTGTCTTGCTAAATCAAACAAAGCAAAGGGTGAAGGACTATCCTCATAAGAAATCGCCGTCGGAGAATAATAAGCGGGAGGATTATAAGGCTCGTCTATGCCGGGTATTACCCTTGCATAGACAACGCCTAAACTTATCGTAAATACCAAAATAAGAAACAAAGCGACAAAGATTTTTTTCATAAAAATCCTCCTAACTTTATCCTTCATTTGTTAATCTGAATCCCATACCGCCAAAAGTTTTATTTATCATTTTTGCAATTTTATCCGCTATAAAAATAAACATAAATACAAGCACAGCTAATTGAATCAATATCCAAACGGCAAGTGTCCGAGATTCCCACTCGCTTTTTCCTTTTGCATTTAAAACTAAATTCAAATATTCCTCACCTTCTTTTGTCCCTATAGAACCTTCACCCCACCAACACATCGCTACCTTATTCCAATCTTTATATTTATTATAATATCCTTCCATTTGATATTGAGCGACTTTATCTTGATTTTCGGGACACCAAGGATATTTTGTTTTAGGAGCATTGGGAGGATTATTTGAACATTCCGTACATAAAGTTCCTCCATCTCTTATATAATTTTCACATCTTCCATCCCAAAATTCTGGCATAAATTGATACGCTCCGTAAGCTCCGCTACCTTCATAATTATAGACATCATACTTCCCTCCGCTCGATTCGACATACTTAATACGAACCATAAGTTCTTCCAAGGATTTTATTTGTTTTGTCGCTCCTATTTCTTCCGTTTTTAATTCGGAAGAAATTATATTCTGCATTGTTAATTTTTCCATAGAAAAATTGAGCATAACCGCAAATAAACAAAAAAACATCATCATTAAACTTGAAGCAAAAATGCCGTTAATTCCGTTTGAAGCATACTTTCTCGTCTGCTTTAAACTTGAAAACATAAATCCTGTGAAAGCGAATAAAATTGAAGAATAAAAATACACATAAACTAAAATAAGTTGTATGCCTATGACAAAAAAAGCAAGAAAAAGAGCGCCACCAAAAATCAAACATATAGTTTCTATTATTTGCTCTCTGGGATCGAGGCTACTTAGTATATAATCCGTAATCGAAAACGGAGCATCTAATTTCATAGCTTCGTTTATAAGCGGTACTGTAAGGTGAAGTCCTTTTTGCACTATGAGCGTTGGATCGGATAAAATTTTCCCTGTTTCTTCAAGCGTAGAACCTGCCGCCATAGCTCCCAAAGCAGGGAAACCGTTAAGAGCAACGCCTCCTACAAATTCGCCCCAATATGTAAAAAAATACATCAAAAATCCTAAAAAAATCAGTTTATATAAAAACCAACTTGTGAAACT
>DFEL01000148.1:411-10088 GCA_002369055.1 Cyanobacteria bacterium UBA3803 | reverse complement strand
CTGGTGGTTCTTCTGGTGGTTCTGCGGCTGCTGTTTCTGCAAATCAGGCTTCTTTAGCTTTGGGTTCAGATACAGGCGGTTCAATCAGACTTCCTGCATCATTCTGCGGTATTGTAGGCATGAAGCCTACATATGGTCGTGTATCACGCTACGGTTTAATTGCATTCGCTTCATCTTTAGACCAAATCGGACCGTTTACACGTTCTGTTGAAGATGCTGCAAATTTACTTGAAGTAATTTCAGGGCATGACCCTAAAGATTCAACATCATTAAATGTTCCTGTTGAAGATTATACAAAATCTTTAAATAATGATATTAAGGGCAGAAAAGTTGGTGTAATAAAAGAATTAATGGGCGAAGGTTTGACAGATGACGTTAGAAAAGCAATTGAACTTGCAATTGAAACGTATAAGCAACAAGGTGCTGAAATTGTTGAGGTTTCACTGCCAAGCTTAAAATATTCAATCGGTATTTATTACATTTTGGCAACAGCAGAATGCAGTTCAAATTTAGCAAGATTTGACGGTGTTAAATACGGATACAGATATCCGAATGCTCAAAACTTAATGGAAATGTATACAAAAACTCGTGCTAACGGTTTTGGACCTGAAGTTAAAAGAAGAATAATGCTTGGTACTTACGCATTATCATCAGGTTACTATGATGCTTATTACAAAAAAGCACAACAAATGAGAAGACTTGTTAAAGAGGATTTTGATAAGGTATTCGAAACTGTTGATGTTTTAATTTCTCCAACTTGTCCTAATACTGCATTTGATATTGGTGCAAGATCAGAAGACCCGCTTGCTATGTATTTAACGGATATTGCAACAATTTCTGCAAACTTAGCAGGTATTCCTGGAATAAGTGTACCGGCAGGATTTGATTCAGACGGTATGCCTATCGGTTTGCAAGTATTGGCTCCTCAAATGAAAGAAGCAGATTTGTTTAATTTCTCTTACAAATTTGAACAGGCACATGATTTTTACAAACAAATTGCTAATGTATAGATTAATTAAATTATTTAATTAAATAACAAGACCTTGCTTTTATACACAAAAGCAAGGTCTTGCTTGAGGTAAGGGTATGAAAAAGATAGTAAGTTTATTTTGTTTATTTGTATATTTTTTTAATGTAAGTGTTTTCGCTGCTGAAATAAAAGATGGTGAATATTTTGCAAAAAAATATAATCTTAATGCCCAACAGGTTGAGGTTGTTGAGAGGATAACCGACAAATATTCCAAAAATACGGATATTGCAAACGAAATTTTAAGCATGAATTTGTTAGATGATTTTGTAAATTCAAGTATTTATTATTGGGATGAAGAAGCAATGAAGCTTTATTATATTTTGAAATGCAATTCTCAAAAAACTTTGACAAAATCACAAATTAAAGAAATATACGGCAAAAATTTTGGCAAAGATTATTATATATATTTAAACGGAAAAATTTATAATGGTATTTCAAAAATTAATATATCAGATATTTCAAAAAATGATGAAATATATATTGCTTACCATTCGGTGGGTCATACAAAAAAACGGTTTAAAAATCAGGTCGGACTAAAGAGAAAATATAATCTTGATAACGAAACTTTGAGAAATGCTTTAAATTATACCAACGATTATAAAAATACAAAGGTTGTAGAGCCTGCATTTCAGGATAATTTATTTGATGAGTTTTATAAATGTATGGGGGTGTATAGTTGGCCAAGTTATTATAACATGAATGAAGATAAATTCTTTGAAAAAGCATATCCCGTTTTTAAAAAATTATATCAGTCAAAAAGGTATTCTCAAAAGGAAATAAAGGACTTAACCATAAATTTTACAAGTGCAGTTCGTATTGATGATAATTATTACAAAAATTTTGCGGAAGTAACAGAAGAAGAATTATCAAAGGCTGAAAGAGTGGATTTTTATGATAAAAATAAATTTAAAAATGACGAAAACTTCAAAAAATATTTGGATTTTCAGCGAGAATATAAGTTAGATGACAGAACTATGGATTATGTTTGGAATGATACAAACAGATTACGCAAAAATAAAAAAATAGTTGAAAAGGCATTGGCAGATGGTACTTTTGCAGATTTTCACCGTCATTATGATAACAGTAATTTTAGCAGAAATTATAACAAATTTTTTAAAACTGATTATTATTCATATTTGCAATTAAAAAAAGTCGGATATTTTTCTGAAAAACAAATTAAAACAGTTTTAACTCAAAATGGTTATCCTTGCATAAGTTTTACACCGAGATATTGGGGCAAAAATGACCAAAAGATAAAAAAAGTTCTGAAAAATGATAAAATAAAAAAAGACGATAAATATTCCGAAATAATAAAACGAATTTCTTACAGAAAGGTAAATGCTCTGGATTTAGTGGAGGATGCTGCGGATTTAGTTATGTTCGTAGCGGTGTCGTTGTCAGGAATAGGTTTATTATTTTTGCTTGCAGCTGAAAACCCCACTGGTAGTTCGTGGTTTACATTACCGGCTGTTAAATTTAAATAACCAAAAACTTTAATGTGTCAAAGATTTGTTCAGATTTTTTGATTGATAATATTAAGATGTGTAAATAAAATAGTTTTATTTTAAAGTTTTTCGGTAATTATCCGATAAAATACCTGTACATTTGTATAGGAGTGTGTGTTATGCCTGATTTACATTCTTTAAATATGTTATATCAGCAAAAGCAAGCAAAAGTTGCGTCTTTGAATGAAAAAAAGAATAATGTTAGTGGTGAAGTTAATACTTTGAATTCAGACACATCAGCTGCACAGGTAACGCTTGAAGGTAATCAAGCATCATTGGCTGATGCAACTAATGCATTATCTAATTTTACTATTCCTGATATTATTGATAAACCTGATAGAGCATCTTTTACTAATGTGGATACTGAAACAGGTGAAGAAGTTTTTGATAGTGCTGCGTATGAAGCAGAAAATGAAAAATATCTTGCATCAGTTAGAGCACATGATGAAGCAGTGAAGCAAAAAGAAGAATTGGAAAGAGCCGTACAACAAAAAACAGCTGAAGTATCAGGTGCAGAAGCAAAGGTTTCAGATTTAACAGCAGCAACACAAGCTAAAGAAGGTGAACTTGCTTCTGTAAGTAGTGATATAGATATTTCAATGAGTGAATTGGAAGATTTGAGTGCTCAAATAAAAGCAATAGAACACGAAGAACAAGTTAAAAAAACAGAAGCCTCAAATGAAACTGATGAAGTAACTGATACAGAAAGCCAACCAACAAAAGATGTAACGGTTGATGTTCCTGTTCAAAATAATAAAGGCTGGGAATACTACGCTAAATTGGAATTAGAAGCCGAACACGAAGGCGAAGAAGGTTATAAACCAACTGCTGCCGAATTGAATGCAAAATCAAAAGAAATAATGAAAAGAAATATAGAAAATGGTAATGTAAATAAAAAAGGTGATTTAGTTGTAGGAACACCTCAAGATCCAAAATATGTAACTTTAAATGGCGAAATTGATGTTTCAGGCTTACAATCTACCGAACAAGCATTAGTAAAATATAATCAAGGTCAAGAAATACTCGCAGAAGAGGCCAGACTTAAAGCAGAAGAAGAAGCAAGAGTAAAAGCAGAAAAAGAACAAAAAGAACAAGAGGCTGCAATTAAAAAAGGTAAAAAAGAAGCAGAAGCGTCATTAAAAAAAGAATTATCAGGTATGTCTGAAGCTGATGTTAAAAAGATGCTAAGTGCACAAGACATGTCAGATGACGAAATAAATAAAGCAATAGATGAGGTAATGGGCGATATATCAAAAGCATCAACTTCTGCATCTATCACAAAAGCAACAGGACAAGATATTGGAAAAATGACAGGTCGGTTGGCAAAAAAATATGGTGCTAAAAATGCTCAAAAAATATTAGGCAGAATTTGTAATACTGCTGCAAAAAAAGCAGGTAAGGCTATACCGGGAATGAATGTTGCTATGGCCAGCTACGGTGTATATAAAGTTGCAAATGGTGATATGAAGGGTTTATATGATATCGCTGATGTGGCAGTTTCATATATTCCTGTTGTTGGAACGGCTGTATCATTAATTGGTACTGAGAATATAGTTAATTTCTTTGATTTTAGAGAAGATTTAAAAAGACCTGATGCAATAGCAAGATATGATGCATTAGCCATGTCGTTATAGTTTCTTATAAAAGAAAATGCCCTAACTTTACTGTTAGGGCATTTTCTCTTATATGTACTAATAATTAGTGAACGTATGTATTTAAATTTTCAATAATATTTTCAAGAACTTTATCAGCTTCAGAATGTAGGACTTGGCAAGTACCTGCGTTTCTGTGGCCTCCTCCTCCGTGTTCAGCCATAAGTTCGGCAACATTAAGCTGAGATGTTCTGTTTATAACTGATTTTCCAACAGCAAAAACAGTCTTTGTTTTGTCCTTACTCATTATTTTATGTATTGATACGTTACATTGTGGAAATAGCGTATAAACCATAAATCTGTTTCCTACATGAATTTCATCTTCATCTTTGTAATTAACAATCACAACCTTGTCTTTCACTGTTGAACATCTTTTTAATTGTTCAATAAATTTCTCTTGTTCAACCATGTAAAAATCAACTCTTGCTTTAACATCAGGTGCATCAAGAATTTCTTGAATATCTGATGTTGATTGAATTAAGTCTATAACATATCGCATAAAATCAAAGTTTTTTAATCTGAATTTTGAATCATATCTTCCTAAACCTGTTCTTGGGTCAAGTAAGTAATTAAGCATTAACCAGCCTTTTGGATTTTTAATTTCTTCTTCGGTTACATTACCGGAATCTGCTTTGTCAACAGAATCAAGCATATCACCCCATTCTTTAGGGAATTTGTCCGCACCGCCAAAGTATTCATAAATAACTCTGGTTGCAGATTTTGCAATCGGATTGATTATATGATTTGATTTTCTGTTATAGGCTCTAACGTCTTCTGAAAAATGGTGATCAAAGACAAAATGGGCATTTTCGTTATATGGTAAATTAGTAATTATATTATTATCCGTAACTTCAATTTTGCCGTCTTGCATATCTTTAGGGTGGCAAAATTCAATTTCGTCTACCATTCCAAATTTTTTCAATAAAGTTGCTGACATAATGCCATCAAGGTCTGCACGTGTTAACAATTTGTACTTGTTCATTCTTAATCCTTTTCAATTACCTCTATTTAACTGCTTTTGCGACTATATTTGTAATATCTGTGCCGCCATATAAAACCATGCCTTTAGCTAAAACTAAATCGTAACCTGCTTTTTTTGATTCTTCTTGAATTGTTTTTGTTATTGATTTATCTATTTCAGCTAATTTTTTAGCGTAATTTTTATCATTTGTATTCTTCATGTATGCAATATCATTTTCATATTTTTTTACGAGTTGTTCTTTTTTCTTTAAGTCTTTTTCTTTTGAAATATCATCTTGTGCTTTTTTTATGGCATTTTTTATTTCTTCTGATTTTTTTGTTTGTTCATTTTGAAGTACACTTACTTGTTTTGATTGCATAACAACATTACGAACATCAACAACTCCTACATTATAATTTGCAGGAACTTTTGACATGGCAAAATTGTTTGTACAAAAACCGATAGCAAAAGCAAATAATGCTACTGTTACAAAATTTTTATTCATATTATTCTCCTTGCGAAAACACTGTATTATTATGTAAATAATAATAATATAAAAAGTTTGAATTGTCCATTACTATAATCGGGTAATTTGAAAAAGTTTATTTATACAAGATGACTATATAATTTATACTGTACAAGGCTTAAAATTTGCTGTATAATTATTTTATGGATAAAAAAGTTATATCTACAAACAGAAAAGCTTTTCACGATTTTCATATTTTTGATAAATATATTGCAGGAATGGTGCTTACAGGTACGGAAATAAAGTCAATTCGTGCAGGTTCCGTCAACCTTAAAGACAGCTTTGCAAAAATTGAAAAAGGTGAAATTTTTTTGTATAATTGCAATATATCAAAATATAATCAAGGTAACAGATATAACCATGAACCGGAAAGAGTAAGAAAACTTCTTTTAAATAAAAAAGAAATTTTAAAAATGGAAGGTAAAATAAAAAAAGAAGGTTACACCATAGTTCCGCTGGAATTATTTTTAACAAGAGGCTATGCAAAACTGGAAATAGGTTTGGCAAAAGGTAAAAAACTTTACGATAAGCGGGATGATTTAGCAAAGAAAACTCAAAACAGAGATATACAAAGAAATTTAAAAAATTACTAAAAAGGTCAAAAAATGTACAGAAAAGAAGATGTTTTAAGAAAACTGAATTCGGATAATTACTATATAGATATACGAGCATTGGAAACTTTTATTCAAGATTGGCAGCTAGATCCGATATACGAAGCAAAAGACGGTACCGTATTTTACGATGATATAGCTGTATATAAGTTAAAAAGAGGTATAAGTTTAAAATCACAAGGGTACAATAACGAACAAATTTGCTATCGTATTCACAAAAATCCTATTGATATGTCAGAAGACGAAAGTCCGTCGAATATTGTTAAATCAACAGCGATAGAAGAAATAAAAACGCAAGCACCGGAAGTTAGAAATGTTGCATTAAATGTAACAAATCAAACATTGCAAATGCTGGCGGAAGCAGTTGCAGGTAAAATTACCGACGACATAAAAAATCATATAGATTCATCGCAATTTGCTGAAAAGCTTGTCGAAGCAGGTTCATACAAAAAGGATAATGAAATTCTTGCAAAACAAATTGCAGATTTGATTGCAGATAACAAAAAACTTGCAAAAAGAATAGCAGAATTAGAAAAACAACAAAAACCGTTTTGGAAAAAATTTTTGTAATTAATTATTGTTAAAATCATGCTTGACAGAAGAATTTTAGCAATAGATAATATGGTTACGGAAGAATGGTATTAGAAAGGTAAATCGTTTTTAAAAACTCTTGAAAAGGGTTACGATTCCTAAAACAGAAAGGAATTTAACAATGTACGCAATAGTAGAAACAGGCGGAAAACAATACCAAGTAGAAGAAGGTCGTTACGTAGATGTAGAACTACTTGAAGGTGAAAAAGACAGCAAAGTTGTATTTGACAAGGTTGTTATGTTAGTAAACGGAAAAAAATCAAAAGTTGGTCAACCTTATGTTAAAAATGCAAGTGCAGAAGGTGTTATTTTAGGTCACGATAAAGCAAAAAAAGTAATCGTATATAAACAAAGACCAAAAAAAGGTTACCGTGTAAAACGTGGTCACAGACAAGGCTACACAAGAGTTATGATTAACAAAATCAGAACAACTGCTTCTAAAAAGGCTGCTGAAGGCGAAGCAACAGAAGCATAATAAATAAAAAGAAGTATTACAATTTTAATCAGAAAGCAGGTTAGAAATGGCACATAAGAAAGGGATGGGTTCAACCCGTAACGGACGTGATTCGGAAGCACAACGATTAGGCGTTAAAAAATTTGGTGGCGAAGCTGTAAAAACAGGTAACATAATCGTTCGCCAAAGAGGTACAAAATTTCATCCGGGTAACAATGTAGGTATCGGTTCAGATGACACATTGTTTGCATTGATAGACGGTGTGGTTAAGTTTGAACCTCACAGACGCGACAGAAAACAAGTTAGCGTTTACGCAGTTGAACAGTAAAAATTAATATAGTTTTTAAAAAAGCGGGATTTTCAAAAAATGAAAATCCCGCTTTTTGTTGTTATTGTTGGAAAACAGGAATTTATCAAAGATTGAAATGTAAAGATTTGTAACAATTAATAATTGTATTTGATACAATTAAAATTTGTTGGTGCTATAATCATGGTATGAACATTACTCCAGTTACAAAAAAATATACAAACCTATATAACGCTTGCTCTATTAATTTCACAAATAAGAGCAACGTTTTAAAAGATAGTGAAAAATCTTTTTCTTGCTCAAAAACAAGTGTAAAAAATACATTAAATGAATTTAGTAATTCTAGAGGCAATTGTTTAGCAGATATAGATTTATGTGATATATATATTTCAAACAAAAAAGATGCTTTGGTAAAATCATCTGATATTAAAAAAGAAAACAAAAATATTAACTTTTTAGCAGATATGGATTTGGCTGATTCTTATGAATTACCTAAAAAGCAATTTAAAATGAATAAGAATTTACAAATTCCGTTCAACGGTGCTTATCCTCAATATTTAATTGACCAAGATGCAGTTGAACAGTATGAATCAACAGCAAATGGTATACAAGATATCGCACAATCTACATATTGTTCATTTAGCGGTTTACGCAAAGAAGAAACTTTAATTGATATGTTTGTAGGTTTTGTGAAACGTTGTTTACCGCTATAATATATGCAGATAGAAAACAAATGAGAATGTAATTTTTAATTACATTCTTTTTTTTGTTGCTTTTTGTTGAGTTTGTGTAAAAATACTTGCATTTTTCACAAATGTTATTTAGAATAATAATATGAGTGATATAAGTATAAATCAAAAAGCAAAAATCTTCTTCGATGGTGAAAATGGAATCGAAATGGAGTTAGATTGTATAGTTAAAGCAATCTATGATGACAGACTGGCATTAGAATATCCTGATGATGCAGAAACATTAAAACAATACCTTGAAGAAGGTACTCCTATTGATGTAAAAGTATTTACACCATCAGGTTTAATGGTTTTTGAATCAATGGTTATTAATTCTCCGGATGAAGAGGATTTTGTTGTCGAATATGTGGAAGATGCAGTTATAATTCAACGTCGTGATTATTCAAGATCTCCGTTAAAAACAAAATTAACTCTTGAGTTAAGTAAAGAAGTGTTTATTGCAAGTACAATAGATATTTCCGGTGGTGGTATTAAATTTTGCAGTAAAGAGGAATTGGAACCGGAACAGGTTGTTAGAGGAAAATTGTTCTTGAGAAATTTTGATACTCCTGCAACTTTTGAGGCTGTAATTTTGGATAATCCGTCTTTACAACCTGACGAATACACATTAGCTTTTACAAATATTGATGAAAAAGAGCGTGATAAAATTATCAAAACTTGTTTTGCTATTGATATGCAAAACAGGCAAAAACAAAACGCTGAATAAGTTTAAAAATCATGAAAAATAAACTTCAAGAACTTGAAAGAAAGATAAATAAGCAAGTTAAGAGCGGCAATGTTCAAAATGCAATTGAACTTTGTCAGGTTGAGTTGCAAAATGATCCTACAAATGCAGATTTGCATGTTCGTTTAGGTGATTTGTATTTGGCATGGCATTTGGATATTCATAATTCTTATCAGTATATTGATGAGGCTATTACAGAATATCAAAGGGCATTAGAAACTTATATTGATTCTGCCGAAATTTATTTTAAAATAGGTCAGGCTCAGTATTTTAAAGGTGATTTAGATAGAGCAATTAATTATCTAAACATGGCAACAACAAAAGATGCTAAATTGGCAAAGGCTTATTATTTGCTTGCTGAAACTTACACAAAAAAAGCACATTTTTTAGAAGCGGTTTTTAATGCAAAGCATGCTATTAAATTAAATTTTTGGACAAGTTCATCGGCACATTATCTTTTATATAATTTATATAAAGTTTCATCATTTAGAAATCCTTTGACGTGGTGGAAAAGTAAGTTGGAGTGGCTTGCTTCGGTTATTACATTGCCGTTTGATAAATTTGCAA
>DFEL01000148.1:0-364 GCA_002369055.1 Cyanobacteria bacterium UBA3803 | reverse complement strand
ATCAAGAATGTATTGCGTTCATTATCGTATTTGCAATTTTTACCTGTTTTGGTTAAGGGTTATTATAAGGTAAGGCAAAAAGGTTTAAGTGGTGCTATAAGTTTATATATTGATGCAATTGAAAAGGCTCCCGGTTTTGTTCCTTTGTATTGTTTGTTAGGTGATATTTATCGTTCTGTCGGACAGTATGATGATGCAATTACCGAATACAAAATGGCTATATGGCTTGACAGTTTAAATATTCCTGCGTATCGTCATCTTTGTCAGGCTTATGAGGAGCAGGGTGATTATGATAATGCAATTGAAATTTATCAAAAATTAATAAGTATATTGCCAAACATGCCTGAATTTCATTCAAATTTAG
>DFEL01000146.1 GCA_002369055.1 Cyanobacteria bacterium UBA3803 | reverse complement strand
ACAAAAATTTTATTTTCAATTTTATCAGGATTGATATTTTGCAAGGATTTATCAAAGTCTTCTAACGAACTTACTGCAATAAAAGTTACATCATCTTTTTCAATACCAACTCTTTTAATTGTTTCATTCATTCCACCCTCTAAAGGATATAATGCCCCTTCATAAGCGGTTTCAGGCACAAAATGACAACTTGCATCAGTTTCTATATTTTCAACATCAATAAATTCTTCTTTAATCCAATAATTTAGTTCATCGAACGTTAAAGCCGCTGACATTAAATCAGGATGCTCATCAGCTTCATTTTTCTTTGCTATACATGGCCCAATGAATACTACTCTAATATCATCACCAAATATATCTTTTAATAAAGCACAATGGGTTAAAGCAGGCGATGCAACAGGTGTAATACATTTTGCAAAATCCGGTTTATAAAGTCTTACATAATCATCTATAACAGGACATGCTGAAGATATAAACAGCCCTTTTTCAGCTTCGTTTAACATTTTAGCAGTTTCTATTGATACTTCCTGTGCTCCCAGTGCCGTTTCAGATACTCCTGCAAAACCAAGTTTTTTAAGAACTGCTATCATTTTTTCTTTTGATACATCATAAACACCTGCCCAGCTTGGTGCAAGTGATACATACACTTTTTTGCCTGTAAGTAGTAATGTCTTAACTTTATCAATATCACTTCTTACTTTTTTAGCACCTGCCGGACAAACTTTTACACAATGTCCGCAAGCTATACATTTTTCATTAATTACTGAAGCTGAGCCTTGTTGAATTCTTATTGCTTTTATATGACAGCCTCTTATACATTTGTAACAGTCATTACATTCATTTTTTAAAGTATAGACAGGATATTGTTTTTCCATATTACAGCCCCTTTAATATTTCTTCTAAATCTTGTGTTGTAACATTTGTATATTCTTTGTCGTTAATAATAATTCTAGGACCAATATCACATTTATTTTCACACAAAGAGCCTGTTATTGTTATAACAGAGTCAAGATTATTTTCTTCAATATATTGTTTTATAAATTCTAAATTTTCTTGATTACCTTTTGCAAAGCAAGCACTTCCCATGCAAACTTTAATTTCATTTGTCATTTTTATTTTCTTTTACCTCATCATTATTTGTAAATTGTAAAAAACTTCCGATTAAGTTTTCATTCCAAACCTTTACTTCTTCAGGAACATCCAAAATGCTCGTTGTAAAATTCCAAATATACTTTATCCCTGAACCTGCAAGGTAATTTGCAACACTCTTTGCAGATTCTCTAGGAACAGTCAAAATTGCAATCTCAACACCCAACCTTTGAGATAAATTTCCAACTTTTGTAATATCAAAAACTTCTTTTCCGTTAATAGTCGTTCCTATTTTATTCGGATTATTATCAAACATTGCAAGAACATTTAAACCATAATCTTGAAAATTTGAATACTTAGCAAGAGCAGAACCCAAATTCCCTGCACCGATAATAAATACGTCTTTTGTCTGCTTAAATCCAAGTTTTTCTTCAATAGCTTTCTTTAAGATTTTAGCATCATAACCAATGCGAGCCTTTCCGGGTTTGTCAAGATATTTCAAATCTTTTCTTACTTGCGAATTATCAATATTTAACAATTGTGAAAATTTCGAACTGGAAATATATTTTTCATCTTCTCTCAAATCATCAAGAATAAAATGATATAATGTCAAACGTCTTATAACTTTATCAGGAATCTTCATACTTTTATCGCTCTTTTTAAGTCTTTATCTTTATTATAAATTTTTCAGTTAAAAAGAAAGGGGAGGGACTTTGTATAGTATTTATCACAAAGTCCCTTAACTTAAATTAAACAATACCTTCGTAAGCATCTAAAAAGATTTGCTTAATTTCACTCATAAGAGGATATCTTGGATTTGCACCTGTACATTGGTCATCAAACGCTCTTTCTACCAAAGTATCCAAATTAGCCATGAATTCATCTTCTTTAACACCAAACTCTCTTATTGATTTTGGTAAGTTAATTTCTGTCATCAAATTATCAACCGCTTTAATCAATAATTCTACTTTTTCATCATCATTTTTTCCGCCCAAATTCAATTCATCGGCAATTTGACCATATTTAGCCTTTGCACAAGGGAACTTGTATTGAGGGAATATTGCTTGTTTTGTAGGTTTATCAACAGCATTATATTTAATAATTTGTCTTATTAACAACGCATTTGCAACACCATGCGGAATAGAATACATTGCTCCGAGTTTATGTGCCATTGAGTGACATAATCCCAAAAATGCATTTGCAAAAGCCATACCTGCAATTGTTGCAGCATAGTGCATTTTTTCTCTTGCAACAGGATCATTTGCACCTTCATTGTAAGAACGTGCTAAATATCTGAATACTTGCTTTGTTGCTTCCAACGCATGAGCATTAGTAAAGTTTGTTGCCATACATGAAACATAAGCCTCAAGTGAGTGAACCAAAGCATCAATACCTGAAGCAGCAGTCAAACCTTTTGGCATGTGATCAACAAAGTTTGGATCTACAATTGCCATGTTTGGTGTCAAAGCATAGTCTGCAATTGCATATTTGTAATGAGTTTTTTCATCCGTAATAATAGCAAAAGGAGTAACTTCCGAACCTGTACCTGAAGTTGTAGGAATACATACCATAGTTGCTTTTTTACCCAAATCAGGAATTTGACATATTCTCTTTCTGATATCCATAAATCTCATTGAAATATCAGCAAAGTTTGTTTCAGGTTGTTCATATAGCAACCAGATAATTTTTGCAGCATCCATAGGTGAACCGCCACCTAAAGCAATAATCACATCCGGTTCATAAGGTTTAACTATTTCCATAGCTTGCTTAATTGTTGCAATTGTAGGATCCGGTTTAACATCAAAAAATACTTCGTGGTCAATTCCTACTTCATCAAGAGTTCGTGTAATTATATCAACAGCACCGGAATTAAATAAGAAACGGTCTGTTACAATAAATGCACGCTTTTTACCTTTAAGAACTTTCAGTGCCAAATCTGTTGCACCACGTTTGAAATATACTTTCGGAGGAACTTTGAACCATAACATATTTTCTCTCCTTTCAGCTACAGTTTTATAATTTAATAAATGTTCAACACCAATATTGCCTGATACTGCGTTTCCGCCCCAAGACCCGCAACCAAGAGATAATGACGGTTCAAGTCTAAAGTTATATAAATCACCGATACCACCTTGTGAAGCAGGTTGATTAATTAAAATACGGCAAGAAGGCATTTTTTCTGCATAAGCATTAATTCTTTCAGATTTTCTTTCGTCCGTATAAAGAACAGATGTATGACCTGCACCACCTTTTAAAACTAACTCATGTGCCATTTCAGCAGCTTCATCAAAAGATTTCGCTTTATACATAGTCAAAATTGGCGATAATTTTTCTCTTGAGAATGGGTCATTCCAATCCATTTTTGCTCTTTCACAAAGAAGTATTTTTGAATCTTCAGAAATTTTAAATCCTGAAAGTTCTGCTATTTTATGAGCAGGTTGCCCTACAATTAACGGATGTGCCGTTCCTCTTGCAGGATCAATAAATGGAAGGTCTATCATTTTCTTTTGTTCAGCCTTGCTAACAAGATAAGCACCACGATATACAAATTCCTTTTTAACAGCTTCGTAAACATCATCAACAACAATGACAGACTGCTCAGATGCACAAATCATACCATTATCAAATGTTTTTGACATAAGTATAGATGATACAGCCATTTTAATATCAGCGGTTTCGTCAATAACAGCGGCGGTATTTCCGGGTCCAACACCTAAAGCAGGTTTACCTGATGAATAAGCTGCCTTAACCATACCCGGACCACCTGTTGCTAAAATACATGCAATATCAGGGTGGTGTAATAACGCATCTGACAATTCCATTGAAGGCTCATCAATCCAACCTATAATATCTTTTGGAGCACCAGCCTCTACTGCGGCATCAAGAACCACACGTGCAGCTTCAATCGTAGATTTTGTTGCACGAGGGTGCGGTGAAAATACAATAGCATTTCTTGTTTTTAAGCATATTAAAGATTTAAAAATTGCAGTTGATGTTGGATTTGTTGTAGGAAT